>JAFPCT010000223.1 GCA_017390125.1 Treponema sp. | reverse complement strand
GATTCCCGGATGTACTGGGCCATCAGGGCAGCCATACCGGTAATGGCGGGAGCTGCCATGGAGGTACCGGACATCAGCTCGTACTGGTCGGGACCGCCGCCGTAGCTGGGAGTCTGACCGAACAGGGAGTAGATGTTGCCGCCGGGGGCGGTGATTTCGGGCTTCAGGCTCAGATCGCCGGGAACACCCCAGGAGCTGAACTGGCTCATGGTGTAGTAGTCGGAATTGGCCAGATAGCCAACCTCTCTGCCGATGATGGTGATTTCACCGGTGTAGTAGGTGACGCCTGCGGAAGTAGTCTGTGCGGTGGAAGCTTCGCGGATGGCGATGGCGTCAGCCTGGGAAATGGAGGCGCAGGGGTTGGTATAGCTGTAGCCGGACAGGTCCATACCGAACAGGCCGGCCTGGTTGTTGTAGACGATGGTGGCGGCAGCGCCCAGATTCACGGCGGTCTGCGCCTTGAGGGAGAAGTTGGTCACACCGCGGGAGCAGAAGACCACCTTGCCGTTCAGATCCATGCCCTCGTAGTCGGCAGCATCGCCCAGACCGTCTACAAAGACGTATTCATAGGTGGTGCCGCTGAGATCGTCGGAGACGTCCAGCTTGGCCAGGGAGGAGTTGGAGCCGTTGGAGCCGTCCTGGTAGCCGAAGAAACGGTTGTCAACCTGGAAAACCAGGCCAATACCGCCGTCGTTTTCCACGGAGGCAACGGTGAAGAAGCTGCCGTAGGAGCCGGGAGAGCCCACGGTATCCAGCGCAACGTCACCGGTGTAGGGACGGCCGAACATGGTGGTCTCGGGCCAGATGAATTTGCATAAAAATCAAAAGTTGGCACGGTGTTTGCATAATGTATAGTGAAAGAAAAAATAAATGCTTTAGGAGGCACAATATGAACGAACTTTCACTTTTTGATTCACTTTTCAACAACACAATGGACAACGTGTTTGATGGTTACAGCTACAGAACGACTATGGTTCCAAAAGAAGACGTAAAAGAAACAAAAGACTCTTACAGCCTCGACATGGAGCTTCCTGGCCGCACTGAAAATGATGTAGACATTGAAATTGACCGCAATACACTTACAATTGCTTCAAAGAAGGAGGAGGTTAAGGAAGAAAACAAGAAAGAGAAGGACGGCAGCAAAGAAAAATGGCTCATCAAAGAGCGCCGTTATTCTTCATTCAGCAGGAGTTTCCAGCTGCCGGAAGATGTTGATTCTGAAGGCGTAAAGGCTTCCTTCAAGAACGGTATCTTGAATATCGTAATGCCGCGTAAGGCTCTTGCTGCTCCAAAACGCATTGCAATTGAGTGTGCCTAAAAACGGATCCTGGGCTAGGGCAGAGGACTATTCGTCATGGCTCAAGGTATTTGCCTTGAGCCAGTCTTCTGCCTTGTCGCTCCAGCGATAACGGCTTGTTGGAAAGCGGGTTCTGACATCAAGTGCAGACCCGCTTATTTTTATTTCTGAACCGTCGTTGAACCGCACCAGCATTTCTTTTCCGTCCGGCGATTTTTCCAGTTCCTGTACAATTTTTTTGCTCGGGCGTCCGCCTTTTCTGCCGTTTTCCTGAACGGCTTTTGTTTTTCTTGCGGTGCTTCGCTGTCCGCCGCTTTTTTGTCCGAAATACATGAAATTTATGGATTGTTCTATTTTATCGTCAGCTGTTTGCAATTTTTTAATGCAATCCAGAATGCGGTCTTTTTTTGTCTGCATGGAGACTTGAGTCATTGAGTCTGCGATTTCTTTCAGCTGCAGGGAAATATCATTTAAAAGAGCCTGAGTCTCTTTCAGGGTAGGAATCATGTTCATGTTTTGATTATAAACAAAGTAGTTAGGTTTTGTAAATAAAGAAGTGTGTTAAATTTATTTTTCCCGGATAACGGAAAAAAGCACCAGGTCTTCTTTGCCCGTATTTGTGATTGTAAGGGAAGAGCCTTTCGGGCAGAAAACGCACATGCCCTGGCAGAAATGTTCTTCTGTACCGTCGCAGCTCTGAGAGCCCTCACCGGAAACTACAAAACTTGTCTCGCTTGTGCGGTTCTGTATGTGGCGTCCGATGGAGCTTCCCGGCGGAAGCCTGCGGTATACAACTTTGCACTCAGGTGTCATCATCATTTTAGCGAATATAGAGCCGTCGCCATTGTTCATGTGCTGGATTTCAGTTTCTGTAATTTCGTTAAAATTAATTACCATTTATCTATTGTCCGGTATGCTAGTTTCTAAATGAGGACTGGGACCTGCCGCAGAATCTTTTCCGCAACAGGTCCCAGCCGCTACTCGATATTTGACCTATATATGATTAGTTTTTAATCGATTTGCCAACCATCTGGGCTGATTTTTCAAGCCATTCCAGGCATGATTCATATTCTCCGGACTTGATTTTTCCCAAGTTCAAAGTGTTTTTCAAGTGTTCTGCAAGATTTGCATACTCCTGATTTTCTACCAATGTGTCAAAATCTGGCTTGCTTAATCCGAATTTTGTATGCATGATACGCCTCCAATTTTCTTTTTAGAAATTTAGAAATGCTCCCGCATTTCCATGTAACTTAGTATACGATGTTTTCAATAAAAAAGCGAATAAAAAAACTTTTTCTTTAGCAAATTTATTTTCCTATGGTATAATAATAATTACGGAGGATTTGTGTTCAAGAAACGGTTAATAATTTTTATATTTTCATCTCTTCTCTCAGTACCGATTTTTTCTCTGTCTAACAAGGATTTCAGTTATGAATTCCTGAGAGATTTTGTTTCTTCGACATGGACTACGCTGGAAGGTCTTCCGGGCAATACAATTACAGATGTAATTCAGGATTCTAACGGATATATTCTTTTGGGCACCTACGAGGGGCTTATTATTTTTGACGGCGTTAAGTTTGAGGCTAAAAGCCGCAGCCAGAGCCCGGAATTCAGATTTGTAAGCGCACGCTCCATTTTTGAGGATTCAAGGAAAAACCTGTGGATAGGCGCAAATGATGAAGGTGTCACTGTTATAACGGCCGACAGGAATATTCTATATTACAACTATGAGATGGCGCTTCCTAACAACTCAATCCGTTCGTTCTGTGAGGACAAAGAAGGAAATGTCTGGGTCGGAACGGCAAACGGTCTTGTTGTTTTTGACAAAGATTTCATGCCGCATACTCCAAAAGGAATTGAATCCCTGCCTAAAGGCAATACTTATCTTGTGACTCATCTGTACTGCGATACAGACGGAAGGGTATGGATTGCTTCCCGTGATGACGAGGGTGTTTTCTATTACGAGGACGGCAAGTTCAATTCATATTCCGGACTGAAAAAATCTGAAACTGCCCTGATTTCCTATGTAACCCAGGATTGCAAGGGAAATTATTGGTTCGGACTGAATTCAAGGGTTGTAGTAAAGGTCAGCGACGATACAAAGGAATATTACGACATCGGATTTGGTATTAGTAAAGGTTTTTCCATTAATTCCATTATGGAAGATGTTGAGCATAATATCTGGATTGCAACCGACAGCGGAATAGCAATCATCACCGAGGACGGCAGAATAATAAACTTTGATCAGATTCACGGTCTTGCAGATGAAAAAATAAACAGAATAATTCAGGACAGGGAACACAATATCTGGATTGCAACCGACAGAGGCGGCATTCAGAAAATAAATAAGGCAAAATTCAGGACGGTATCTTTGATTCAGACTGTAAATGCGATTGCAGAAGATCCTGTCCGCGGTGTGGTCTGGCTGGGCTGTGACAACGGGCTTTTATGTCAGAAAGACAATGATTTAGTTGAGAACGAAATAACAAGAAAATTCAAGAAAGTCCGGATCCGTCATGTTGACGTTGCCCGGGACGGCACTCTGCTTGTAAGCTGCTATGAGGCTTTGGGGCAGGTGAACATGAGCATTGACGGCAAAGTTCAATCCTGGACCAAGGAAAACGGCCTTGCGGGAAACAGGGTTCGCGTTGCTCTCAAGGCTTCGGACGGAGATGTTTATGTCGGAACGACATCAGGGCTTTCAATAATCGATGGAAAAACCGGAGAGATTACCAACGTCAACAAAACTTCCGGCATTCAGAATGATTATATAATGTGCCTTACCGAAACCCTGGACGGCTCTATATGGGTTGGAACTGACGGCGGCGGTGTATTTGTATTAAAAAATAGACATATTGAGAATGTTTTTAACACATCAACAGGATTAATCGGCAACATTGTCTTTAAGATTCATGAGTACGGCCATCAGATTTGGGTCTGCACCGGAAGTGGAATTTCAATTATTTACAACAATCAGATTTACAATTTGAATTCAGCGACTGGGCTTGGAACGGACGGTGTATTTCAGGCAATCTTTGACAAGAAGCGGGACGTATGGGGCACTTCAAACCGCGGAATTTTTTCTGTGAAGATGAGTGACATTCAGGAATTTGTTTCCGGCAAAAAGTTCTATGTTTCCTCAAAATTCTACAACAAGTCGGACGGAATTGATTCCGGCGGTGTAACTTCCACATCAAAATCAATGCTGTTTTCAAATGACGAGATATGGTTCACCCTTATTGACGGTTTCTGCATCTTGAACACTCACTTTGGTCAGGAGATCCAAAAAAAGCCGATTGTCCATATCCAAAGGATAAGTCTTGATTCTGATGAATTTTCGTACACCGGAGAGCCTGTGGTGGTTTCATCCGGTACTAAGCGTGTGAGCATTGCTTATACGGGATTGAGCTTTGTTTCTCCTGAAAGAGTTACTTTCCGCACGAAACTTATCGGTTTTGACAAGGATTTTTCGTCATGGACGAAACAGCGGGAAGTCTCGTATACAAACCTTAAGCCGGGAAACTACAAATTCCTGGTTATTGCTCAAAATGCAGACGACGTCCTCAGTGATGCTTCTGAACCTCTTGAAATTGTTGTAAAGCCTACGCTTTTCCAAAGATGGTACTTCTGGGTGGGTCTTGTGCTCATCATTGTATTGCTTTCATATCTGGGTATAAAACGCCGGCTTGCGTACCTGCAGAAGATGAGGACCATGCTGGAAAAGCTTGTTCACGAGCGTACAAAGGAGCTTACGGAGCTTCAGCGCAGCCTTGAAAAACAGGTCGTGCAGCGTACCCGGGAACTCAACAGGGAAAAAAACAAGGTTCAGACTCTTTCCAAAGAGATTACGAATGCCCTTGTAAATACAATAGATGCCAAGGACAAGTACACGAACGGTCATTCTAGACGAGTAGCCAAATATTCTGCTATGCTTGCAGAGAAACTTGGAAAGTCAAAAGAAGAAGTAGACAGCATTACCTATGCCGGACTTTTGCATGACATCGGTAAAATCGGTGTACCTGATACAATCATCAACAAGAAGGACAAGCTTGATGATGAGGAATGGAAAATTGTAAAAGAGCATCCTGTAAAAGGTTATGAAATTCTCGATTCCATTGAATCAATGCCGGAAATCAAGCAGGGAGCCAGATGGCACCATGAGCGCTACGATGGAAATGGTTATCCTGACCGTATTGCCGGCAATCAGATTCCAGAAATTGCGCGAATAATCTGCGTTGCAGATGCCTATGATTCCATGACCTCAAACCGAAGCTACCGAAAGTATATGCATCAGGACGTTGTCCGTGAGCAGATAGAAAAAGGTAAGGGCACTCAGTTTGACCCTGTAGTTGCGGACAAAATGCTTGAAATCATAGATTCTGACAAGGACTATCTTCTTCACGAATAGAAACAAAAGAAGAGACAGAAATGACCGTAGACACAGAACAACTGTATTTTATCCTCGAAAACACTCCTGCAGAGCAGAACATAATGCTGGTGGGAAGACACGGAATTGGAAAATCCCGCATTCTTGAAGAATATTACACTGGGAAGGGTTTTAAAGTCGTTACCTTGTTTTTAGGCCAGATGAGCGACCCTGGAGATTTGATAGGTCTTCCTGAGAAAGATGAAAAAACCGGAAAAACTGATTTCCTCCTGCCGTACTGGTTTCCGACAGACAGAAAACCTGTGGTGCTTTTTTTGGACGAGCTTAACCGCGCACGACCGGAAGTCCTGCAGACAATAATGGATCTGACTTTGAACCGCAAGCTTGCAGGAAAAGCCCTGCCCATGGGCAGCCGCATCATTTCTGCTGTGAACAACGGAAACGAATATCAGCTTACAGATCTGGATCCGGCACTTGTGAGCCGTTTCAACATATACGAATTTGCTCCTTCTGTGGAAAACTGGCTTGACTGGGCAGAAAACAGCGGAATTGATTCCCGGATAATCGATTTCATCAGGGAAAATCCGGAATTTCTTGACAGTGATGCTTCCTATGCGGAAGCTGCAAATCTTGAGCGTACTCCTGACCGGCGAAGCTGGGAACGTGCCTCTGACGTCATCAGAAAATTCCCGGAGCTCAGCGACATTCACAAGCCGATTTTGACTGGAATAATCGGTACCCGTGGGACAGGAATGTTTTTCCGCTTTTTAAAGGAGCATGACATTCCTTCTGCAAGCGAGATTCTTTTTGGAAACTTTGAGGATGTTTCTTCTCGTCTGGAAAAACTTTCCGCTCCGCTTTTGAGCACGGTGAATGCATCTTTGTTCCGCCTTGTGGAAAAAGGATTTGAGAAAGACGGGCTGGGGACTCAGGCGGCAAAAAATCTCCCGGCGTATTTCAATTTTCTTGGAACAAAGGGACAGAAAGAAGTGCAGGCTCATTTCATAAACTTGTGCTCGGCAGAATCTTTCCCGGAAACCCTTGTTTTCATATCAACTGAATGTCCGGAACTTTACAGAGCCATGACGGATTTCATAATGGATTCCTAGGCAGGCTGCTTTTTTTATGGAATCTAAGACAGAAAAAAAACTCAAGGCAATTTCTCGGTCCTGGTTCTATTCGGAGCCCCTGCTTTTTTCCACATTGTGTACCCATGCTTTTGTTGAAAATCAGCGGCTTTCGGTGCCAATGCGGACAGGTCAGCAGCGAATTGAATATTCACCTGAGATGCTCGAAAAATTCAATGATGAGCAGATTGAAGAATACCTGAAGATTGAAGTGTACAGAATTCTTCTGCTTCATCCGTACAGCCGCCAGCCTTACAAGGCAAACAGAGGTGTCCTTCTGCTTGCAAGCGACGTTACGATAAACCAGTTTTACAGAGCTTCCGTTCCTCTTGCCGGCGTTGAATATCTTAAGAATCAGGCCCAGCGCTTCAGGATTTTGGAAAATCCCCTTGGTGAAAAGTGGAAGGATACTGAGGAAGAAAAATTTTTTCAGCGAAATCTGAACGTTAACCGTCAGACGGGAAACCTTGAGACCATTGACCAGCTTTCTTTTGAGCAATGGTACCGGCAGATTCTTTTTCTCATAAAGGAGACGACTGCAGGGGGCGGGGAAAACGCGGGAAGTTCTTCTGAAAGCGAAAACTATGTGCCCGGCGATGAAGCCGCTGAGCTGTGGGAAGAAAGTCAGGAAGTTCAGGCTGTAATTCAGAGCGAGATCCAGAAGGCGGAGCGCGAACAGGGCTGGGGAAGTTCAGGCGGCGGGCTTTCCCGGGAAATCATGGAAAATGCAGATTTTTCGATGGATTACAGGAAAATCTTAAGCCGCTTCCGGGCAAACATACTGAGCACAAACAGGTCTCTTACAAGAATGAAGCCGAACCGCCGCTTTGGATTTAAGGCTATGGGCAGCCGCTGGGAACGCAAGGCCAACATTCTTGTTGCAGTTGATGTAAGCGGCTCAATCAGCGATGAAATTTTTTCGAATTTTTTTCATGTGATAAACAATTTTTTTGTCTATGGAATCGAAAAACTGGATTTGATTTTTTTTGATACAAATTTAAAATACACAAAACCGATTACAATTAAAAAGAAAGTCAATCTGAACGAAATAAAGGGGCGCGGCGGAACAAATTTTCAGCCTGCGCTGGACTTCTATTTCGAGCACAGTGAATACAACGGACTTATAATTTTTACTGACGGCGAGGGGAACATTCCTTCCATGAAAAACGGAAAAACCAATGTACTTTGGATTCTTTCAAGCCGGAGGGATTATGAAAGGTTACGGCAATGGATTTCGCTGCTGAAGGGATGTCAGGCGACTTATCTTCCGTTTTAGGAGACATTATGGACGAACAGACCGGCGATTTCTGGAGAGTAAAATTTTCCGAAATGCAGAAAAAAAACATGAAGGCTTCCGGCAGGGAACGTATGAATCTTCAGAACGTTGAGGAACTTGTAGCTGATTTTTCCCGCCGTCATCCAGACACTGAAAATTCTCTTACTGTAAACGGAACAAGCGCCGACTGGGAAATTCCTTTGAGCAGCGGACTTAAAATGCGTTTTTTCATTCAGGCCCAGGTAAAAGGTTCGCTTCTGCAGAGAACCGGTGCCGGCTTTGTAAAGGTTGCTGATGCAAAATTCTTTTCTGATCCCATACCGGAAATCTGCGAATTCCTTTCGGCTTTTGCCGGTTATGAGAGGGAGCTTAATTCATGGCAGACAGAGCGGGAAAAAATTCAGAAAGTTCAGGCTCTGACTGCAGAAATGATAAAGGCCCTGCTGAAGAAAAAATTTGCCGGGCAGAATGTCCTATGGCATATTGAGCCTAAAAATCAGAACTTTTCGCTTTCCGTGGAAAAAGACGGAAAAAACTCTGTTCACCTCATTACATCATCAGATTTTGTAACAGAAATTTCAAATTTGTGAT
>JAFPCT010000222.1 GCA_017390125.1 Treponema sp. | reverse complement strand
TGAGAAGCGGTTCATTGAAAAATGCTGGAAAACAAGCACATTTTCAAAAATGCCCAGGGCGCTGCATTTTTCACAGAGGATGTTTCTGTAAAGGGAAAACAGCCCTTTCGGTTTAAGTTCGCTGTAGCCAACAAGCCATATTTCTGCACCTGTAACCTTGCTGAGTTCTGCAGTTTTCTCTGCCATCCAGAGCTCGCTTTCTTCAAGAACAGTTTTTACGGCGCTGCTTCCGTTTTTCAAAAGGTATTTTATCTGGGCTGTTTTTGCCGTGTGGACAGGAGTTTTGTTCAGAATTATTGCGTTCTTCCTGAAGTCTATTCCCAGCTCCGGGTTTTTGCGGAAAAAGCCTTCTCCCAGTTTGCCGGCCTGACCCACAAGGTATTTGTTGTTCTTTAAAAGCTGCTCGTCTTTGCCGGGATTGTCTCCGATTACAATTATTTTAATTTCGTCCTGAGCAGTTATGCTGTCCAAAGCCCTGTTGTATACAACCGGTGTCTCAAAAGAATATTCAGGAGTGTTTGCCTGTTTTGCGGCGGCTTCCTGCAGCTCTTTAAGCTCCGGGGCTTTGACAGTCCAGTCTGCAATTTTTGTCCTGAATTCATTCCTGAAGTTTTCAAAAAAAGTGAACTGTTCTGCTGTCATTCTGCCCTCCAGTCTGACGAGTGAAGTATGTCGCTTACCGCCGCCTGAATGGAACGGCTTTTCTGAGTGCCGTAATTTTCGCTTCTGCGTATAAAGCCGATGTCGTAATAGCCCATGATGTTTCCTGCAGTGTGGACTACAAAGTTGTTTGCAAAGCGTCCGCTCTCAAGCACAATCTGGGGAACAAGTCCCAGTCCGACTCCAAGCTGGGCAAGGGCAAGGATAGCTTCGTTTCCTTCTGTTTCTGCTGCAACGATTGGTTTTACGTTCCGGCTTTTTGTCCACTGGTCAAAGCGCCGGCGGGCAAGTCCTGTTTTAGGCAGAATAAGCGGCATGGAAGAAATGAAGTCCTGCGGTGATTCCTGATGTTCGTTGAATTCAAAACCCGCTGTCTTGCTTGCAGCAAAAACGAGGGGCGTTTTTCGTACTGAAATTGTTTCTATATAAGACAGTCCGTCTTCCGGAATCGCTGCAACGGCAAGGTCTGCTCTTCCTTCGCGGATTGCAGGAATGGCGCCGGCCGGGTCACCGGTTTCAAGAGCAAGCTGGATTCCCGGATATTTTTCTGCAAGTTTTTTAATGAGTACAGGAAGGATTACGTAGCAGGCAGTTACCGAAGCGTAAACATGGAGAGTTCCTGTTATTTTGTTCCTGTCGCCTTTAAAGCTCTGCTCAAGCTCCTCATACTTCTCAAGGGTTTCTTTTGCAAAGTCTGCAAAAAGCTTTCCGTTTGGCGTAAGCTCAACCTTTCGATTTGAGCGTTCTACTAAAAAAGTTCCTGTTTCCTCTTCAAGTCGTGATATAATTCTGCTTGCTGCAGATGAGCTCATGTTAAGCTGTTCTGCTGTTTTGGCATAGTGAAGAGTTTTGCTCAGGACGGTAAATGTTTTTAATTCGTAAAGATTCATAAACTTACTGCCGATATAGTAACATAGAGAAAGACTTTTTGAAAATATAAAAACTTCCTTTCTTTTCTACGGAGGAAACAATGAAAAAATTGTTTTGCATTTTATGCGCAGCTTCAGTTGGCTTTGCAGCCTTTGCTTTTGATGTATCTGCTGAGTATCAGGTTGTGGGAAATCCAAAGAACGTAGTCCGCACAGATTATTCAATCTCTTCGAAATTCGGTGAATATTTCCGTACTCCCAGTGCAAAATTTTCATATTCATATGATGGCCGGGGAAAGCTTCTGGAATCATCAGAATATACTGCCCGTGACGTATTCCTGAACAAGGTTCAGAACACTTACGATGAAAACGGAAACATTGTAGAACAGAGCGGTTATAACTCTGAGAACCTGCTTGTATGGAAATCAGTTTTTTCTTATAAAAACGGAAACAAAAAGGACGTTTCTGAATTCGGTGCAGACGGAAAACTCAGGAACAAGATTATTTACACATATGAAGGCTCAAAACTTGCAGATGAAACCTACTACAACGCAGAAGGCGCTCTGGTCGGAAAAGTAATCTACAAGTACACCGGCGACAAACTTGTAATCTGCGATGACTATTTTGCAGACGGAACGCTGAACACTGAAAAGCAGTATGCTTATACAGATGACGGCAAAAAAGAGTCAATAACAACTTTTTCAAAAGAAGGTGATATGATTCAGAAAGACGTTTTCCGCTACGGTGCAGACGGAGTCCTTGCAGAAATCACAACTTACAGTTCGGACAATCATCCGGTAAGCCGCATGATTCTGCGTCACGATGAAAAAGGTAATTTTACAAAGAGCACCACATATTTT
>JAFPCT010000221.1 GCA_017390125.1 Treponema sp. | reverse complement strand
TACATCAGCAAATACAGCTGCTGAAAGCATCAGGAAAACCGAGATGAAAGCGAATAATTTTTTCATCTTATCCTCCAGTTTTTGTTCTATGCACTGATTTTCCGGTTCTGCCTGATGGACAGATTATCCATTATAGACAGTCATACCATTAAATTCAGAAGTGCATTTTCATTATATCTCAATAATTTGCACTGTCAAACAAAATTTTTCTTTTTTTGTAATTTTTTTTATCATCAATTGGTTTAATTCTGGCAAATTCTAAAATTCAGAAGCCTGCCTCTCAGGCAATTGCAGTTTTGCGGAGGGTTTTACGTATATATGAATTAGACAAATCAATCAGGACTGCTTATGAAAAATGAAAAAAATCTTTCTCCCGAAGAAAAATGGGAACAGGCTACTCTTGCCAATAACTTCATCTTCTACAAGGTTATGCGCCATCATCCAGATGAATGCCGGCAGCTTATAGAAATGCTTTTGGACATAAATATAAAAAAAATGGAACTTCACGAAGAAGATTACATTGACCTTGATCATGATGCAAAAGGAATCCGCCTGGATGTCTTTATAAGAGATGAAAGTCGCATATATGACATTGAGCTGCAGGTTGCAGATACAGGAGAACTTTCTGAACGGGCACGATATTACCAGGGCTTAATGGATTTGGACACTTTGAAATCTGGGCAACACTACAAGGAGCTTAAAGATTCTCATGTTATTTTCATATGCATGGAAGACGTTTTCAAACAGGGACTGCCAATTTACACCTTCGAAAACATCTGCAGGGAAGATAACCGCACAAAGCTTTGCGACAGAACATACAAACACTTTTTTATCGCCCCTACATGTGCTAAAATTGCCGAAAACAAGGAAATAAAAACATTCTTTGATTTTCTTGTCACAAACGGCGCCGGCAACAGTTTCACTTCAAACTTGAAAACTTATGTTGACCACGCCAAGCACAACATGCAGTGGAGGTTCCAATATATGACATATGAAAGAATTCAGGCTTATGCTTATGACAAGGGAAAAAAGGAAGGTCTGACACAGAAAGCTGTCGAAACCGCAGAAAACCTTCTAAAGATGGGCCTGTCCGCCGAACAAATCGTTGAGGCAACCAAGCTTACTTTGGAACAGGTACAATCACTTAAAAATGATTTTATCCAATAAAAAAAACGCCATGAGGTTCTTAGGTAACCAGCATGGCGCTTTTGGTTCAAGAAATTACACTCTGTGCATTGCGGAAAAAACTTTCTCGCTCATCACGTTTATCTCTACATTCATTTCCTCGGCTTTCTTGGCAAGTGCCGTTCGCAATGAATCTATATCGATGTCAGCATTCTCAAAACTTACCATCATCATCATGACGAAATTACCAGAAAGAATTGTCTGTGTAATATCAGCAATATTAATTTTATGTTCAGAAAGGAATCCGCTTACGCTTGCGATGATTCCGACCTTGTCGCTTCCAACAACTGTAATAATAGCATTCATGAGTTCATAATATCTTTTTTCGCAGGCGTTTTCAATACAATTCGGCAACCAGAGCAGGTGTCTTTGCCCCCTCGCCAAAATTGAATGTTATCTCACCGCCGATTATGTCTGCGACAACAGTACCGCCTTTGCTCAATGAACCGAAAAGCACTTCATCTACCAGAGGATCCGCAAGGCGGCTTTCCACTGCACGGGCAAGATTACGCGCTCCCATGGTTCGGGAATAACCTTCTTCCAGAAGATATTCCTCGCACTTTTCTGTAACAAAAAGGCGGACCTTCTTTGAAGCAAGTCGTGCGGCAAGTTTTTTCCACTCTTTACGAACAACATTCAGCACTACATCTTTTTCAAGATGGGCAAACGGAACTATTCCGTCCAGCCTGTTTCTAAATTCCGGCGAAAAGGCCTTTTCAACGGCTTCTTTCAGCTCTACGCTGTCTGTTTCGTAAGTGGAAGCAACCCTCTCAAATTCAAAGCCAAGCGCCGGCCGCTCCATTTCCCGGGCACCGGCATTGCTGGTCATTATGATTATACAGTTCCTGAAATCCGCTTTCCGTCCCTGATTGTCAGTAAGAAAGCCGTAGTCCAGAACCTGCAGGAATACGTTGTAAATGTCAGGATGAGCCTTTTCTATTTCGTCAAACAGGATTACTGTATGAGGATTTTTTCTTACGTCATCTGTAAGGAGACCGCCGCTTTCATAACCTACATATCCTGCAGGAGAACCTATCAGCCGGCTGACAGTGTGCCTTTCCTGATATTCGCTCATGTCATAGCGGAGTAAAGGTATTCCCATGTTCTGGGCGAGGGAGCGGGCAAGCTCCGTTTTACCAACGCCAGTAGGTCCCACAAACAGAAAACTTGCATCCGGCCGCTCAGGATTTTTCAGGCCTGCCCGGGATTTTTTTACAGCCCGGACAACCATATCAACAGCTTTGTCCTGCCCGAAAATCTGCTCTTTCAGATTCTTCTCAAGGCCCATAAGCCTGTCACGCTCTCCGCCGTTCACAGTTTCCAGAGGGACATGTGCCATTTTTGAGACAACCTTTTTGATTATCGATGCACTCACGTTCGCTGCCTCTGAGAGTTCTGTTACAGCAGGCTGAGTCTCATCGGAAAGCTGGATGTAATTTTTTGCGATTCCCTCAAAACCGCCGTTCTTCTTTATTTTTGCAAGAGCACCGGCCTCATCAATTATATCAATGGCCTTGTCCGGCAGCCTGCGGTCGGCAAGATACTGCACGGAAAGCTTTACGGCAGCCTCTACCGCAGATTTCTGGTACCTTACGTTATGAAAGGCCTCATAGCACGGAAGCAGTCCGTTTACAATCTTTATGGTTTCTTCCTGGCTTGGCTCCAGCACGTCTATTTTCTGAAAGCGCCGTACAAGCGCACGGTCCTTTTCAAAATTCTTTGTATATTCTTCAAATGTGGTGGAACCAATTACGCGCATTTTTCCAGAAGCAAGCACCGGCTTCAGCAGGTTTGCCGCATCCATTGAAGAATTGCCGTTCGTTCCTGCACCCATAATCATGTGAATTTCATCGATGAACAGGATGGCATTTTTCTTTTTGGAAATTTCATTAATCACTGCATGGAGGCGCTCCTCAAAATCACCGCGGAATTTTGCGCCCGCCATAAGGGCTCCCAAATCAAGGGAATAAACCTGGCTTTCCTTCAAATCCGAAGGAACCTTTCCCTGCACGATACGCTGGCAAAGTCCCTGGGTAACGGCAGTTTTTCCTACGCCGGCATCACCAACGTGCAGCGGATTGTTTTTTACACGGCGGCACAAAATCTGAATCGTGCGCTCAATTTCTTCCCGTCTGCCCACTAGAGCGTCGTATTCACCGTTACGGGCTGCGGCTGTCATATCCACAGTAAACCGCTCAAGAGCGTTCTTTATGTTTGCCTGGGGATTAGGAATTCCCCCCATCATGCTCATCTGCTCGGAAACAGCTTTTTCCCCTCCTGCAGGAGCGCTCTGCCGTATCTGCGAAATAATCTCCAGAAGCCGCATTCGGTCAATGCCGTTCACCTGCATATAGTAGGCACAGTAATTTTTCTTTTCATCAAGCATGCTCACAAGCACGTCTGAAATGTCAACGACTGTCCGGTCACTTGAAACACAATGGAATACAGCACGGTTCATAACCGACTGAAAGCCCACGGATTCGATTGGGTTTTTGTTCTGCGAAGACTCATCGAAAATGCAGGGAACCCTCGATTCAAGATAAAATTTCAAGTCGCTTTTAAGTTTTTCAATATTCACACCGCTTGCATCAAGCATCTGGCAGACAGAATCTGTTTCCAGCGCCGCATACAGAAGATGCTCAGGGGTGAAAAATTCATGCTTGTATCGTTTGGCTATTATCAAGCCTTCGGAAAGAATCTTTCCTAAAATCGGACTAATTTTCATTCTTTTTCCACCTCTACTTTAAGCGGGAATCCGTTTTTTCGGGCACGACTGGTAGTCATGCTTGCGCGAGTAACGGCAATGTCATAAGTGTAAATTCCAACAACAGCCCTGCCTGCATTATGAACAAGCTCCATCAATTCAACAGCTTCTGTTTCGTTTTTATGAAAGACGTCAATGAGAACCTGTACCACAAAATCCTTTGTAGTGAAGTCATCATTATAAAAAACAACGCAGCATTCCGGAGGAATTTCAAAAGAAACTGCTTCCGTTACGGCTGAACCTTGGTTTGATTTTACTGCTGTATCTGACATATTTAAAATATAACACAATTTATTTGCCTTGTGGAAAAAACATTCCGATAAAAAAGCATGGCAAAAAAAAGTTTACTTTCTAAAATTAAAATCACTTACAATGCGCCAGTGACACTTACATTTGCGCTGATTTCCGCTTTAATTCTTCTCATTGACACCCTTTCAAAGGGGGCGGTAATACCTTCGTTCTTTACGGCGCCGGGAAACATAAAAAGCCCGGATCCTTTCAACCCGGTCTCAACCCTTGATTACCTGAGGCTTTTTTCTCATGTTCTGGGACACACGGACTGGAATCATTTTCTTGGAAACATGGCGTTCATACTGCTGCTAGGCCCTGTAATCGAGGAGCGCTACGGCTCGGTAATTCTTTCCGTTATGATGACCATAACGGCTCTGGTAACCGGTGTCCTGAATGTATGCTTCAGTCCTGCTCCTCTTTTAGGTTCAAGCGACATTGCATTCATGATGATTCTTCTTGCTTCTTTCACCTCAATTTCAAAAAGTCAGATTCCGCTTTCTTTCATACTGATTCTGATTTTATACATAGGCAGGGAAATTCTCGGAGGCGGCAAAGAACAGAATATTTCAACTCTCGCCCACATTGCCGGCGGAATCTGCGGAAGCCTTTTTGCCTTCCTTGCTACACCACGGCCGAAAGCGCAGAAGACTACTGGAACTGCTCCGACAGCTAACGCAAAAAGCATAAAGGCCCGCCTTGAAGAAATAGACAGACAGAGTCCTAGGTTTGCCGATAAAAAAAATAAAACCGATTACGCTGATTCAGAATCAACAGTAATCGGTTCCATTGAGCTGTAATTCTACAGACTGCCGTTATGCGTAGATTGCGCGCACACCTGTTACAGTGTCAGCGGCAGAAAGTTTTGCAATGATATCATCGCCAACTTTTCCGTCTACGTCGATAAGGTTGTAGGCTACGTCGCCGCGGGCCTGGTTTATCATAGCTGAAATGTTCAGTTTTGCTTCACCAAGAATTGTAGTGAACTTGCTGATTGTGTCCGGAACATTCTTATGACTGATGCAGAGACGTGTTCCGCTAGCAGGAATCGGATTTTCATTGAATGTCTTAGGGAAGTTAACGCTGTTCATGATGTTTCCGTGCTCAAGGAAGTCCTTGAGCTCTTCAGCTGCCATAACAGCACAGTTGTCTTCTGCCTCCGGAGTAGAAGCTCCAAGGTGCGGAAGAACGATAATGTTTTCCTGATTCAAAAACTCATCTGCAGCAAAGTCTGTAACGTGGCATGCAACTTTTCCGCTCTTTACAGCTTCAATGATGTCTGCATTGTTTACAAGACCACCGCGGGCAATGTTCAAAATGCGAACGCCGTCTTTCATCTGTTTGATTGTAGAAGCGTTGATCATTCCTTTTGTATCATTTGTCTGAGGAACGTGGATTGTAATGTAATCAGCGTTCTTGTAGATTCCTTCCAAAGTTTCAGAATGCTGAACATTGTGATCAAGGCTCCATGCAGCATTGATTGAAAGGAACGGATCGTAACCGATTACGTTCATTCCGAGTTTGATTGCTGTGTTTGCAACCATAGCACCAATTGCACCAAGACCGATTACACCAAGAGTCTTTCCCTTAAGTTCTGGTCCGACAAATTGACTCTTTCCTTTTTCAGCAAGGTCAGGAATTTCGTCGCCTTTTCCGGCAAGACTGTTTGTCCAGGCATTAGCCTTTACAACCGGACGGCTGGACATAAGCAATGCAAGAATTACAAGTTCTTTTACAGCGTTTGCATTTGCACCTGGAGTGTTGAATACAACAACGCCTTTTTCTGTAAGTTCCGGAATAGGAATATTGTTAACACCTGCACCAGCACGAGCAATAGCCTTTACACTGGCAGGAATCTCCATTGAGTGCATGTCAGCAGAACGAACCAGGATTGCATCCGGGTTATTGATGTCTGTTGCAATTTCATAGTTGTCGCGGTCAAGCTGATTCAATCCGCAGGCAGCGATTTTGTTTAAAGTCTGAATTTTGAATGACATATTATGCATTCTCCTTAGCAAATTTTTCCATGAAAGCGATGAGTGCTTTTACACCTTCAATGCTCATTGCATTGTAGATAGAAGCGCGCATACCACCTACCAGGCGGTGACCTTTGAGGTTTACAAGACCGGCAGCACTAGCTTCTTTTACGAACTTGTCGTTGATTTCCTTTTCTTTTGCAAGAGCGGCTTTTTCTGCGTCTGTGCGGTCAGCTTCGTCTTTCTTGCCGGCTGCAGCTGTTTCTGCAGTAGAGTATTTTGTAAGGAAAGGAACATTCATCAAAGAGCGGCTTCCCTTAACGGCCGTTGCATGGTAGAAATCACTTGAATCAAGGAAGTTGTAAAGCAAATCAGCTTTTGCAACGTTAAGCTTGTTGATTCCAGCAGCACCGCCGTTCTTTTCGATCCAGTGCAAAACTTTTCCAAGAACGTAGATTGTGTAGCACGGAGGAGTATTGTACATAGAACCATTATCAGCGTGTGTTTTGTAAGCAAGCATAGTCGGAGTTCCAGGAAGGCAGTTTTCAACTTCCGGAATCAAGTCCTCGCGGATGATTACAAGAGTAACGCCAGCAGGAGCCAGGTTCTTCTGAGCACCGGCAAAAAGCAAACCGAACTTAGAAACGTCCAATTCTTCGCTCAAAACACAAGAAGAAATATCAGCAACCAAAGGAATATTTCCAGTTTCTGGAATATATTCGTAGTGAGTTCCCATGATTGTGTTGTTAAAACAAATATAAGCGTAATCGTAGTCGCCAGTGATTTTTTCAACACGCGGAATATAAGAATAATTCTTGTCCTTGCTAGAAGCGATTACATCAACGGCAATACCAAGCTTTTTTGCTTCAGCAGCAGCTTTCTTTGCCCAAACACCAGTTTCGATGTAAGCAGCCTTCTTGTTCTTGATGCCCAGGTTCTGTGCAACCATAGCAAACTGAGTAGAACCACCACCCTGAACGAACAAAACCTTGTAGTTTTCAGGAACATTCATCAACTTGCGAACCATAGCCTCTGCATCTTCAATGATTGGTTCATAAGCCTTTGAACGGTGACTCATTTCCATTACAGACTGACCGGTTCCATTATAATCCATCATCTCTGCAGCACATTCTTTAAGAACGTCTTCCGGCAAGCAGCTAGGACCTGCACTAAAATTCCATACTCTAGACATCACGTACTCCTTTGTACTTTCATAACATCTGCAGCGCCAGCACTGGCGATACATTTTCTATTTTTATACCTGCCGCCACTTTTAGGACGGACCGCGTATAGTTTACGATTCCTTTTATTCCGGCCCGTACCAGACGGTCGGTCATTTTCTGTGCCTCTGATTCTGCACAGCACAAGAGAGCATATTCAATTCCCTGCTGAGGAACAACTGATTCAATCCTGTTTGCAGGAAAAAGCTCAAACGTAGAGCGGAGCATCTCAACCCTGTTCACACTGGAATCAAAACCGGCAACAATTTTAAAACCGCTTCCGAAAAAAATCCCGTCATCCAGCAGAGCCGTTCCAAGCCGTCCCAAACCTACGATGCAGCACTTTTTCAGCTCTTCGCCGCCAGTACAATTCAGCGCCGACCTTACAGCCTTCTGAAGCTCAGCAGACTTATACCCGTTGGAAACGCCTTTTTCAAAATCCAAAAAACGCAAGTCCCAGCGCACAAGATCAGGCTTGCAGCCCAGGTTCTCAGCAATCTCATTTGAAGTGATTTTTTCTTTCTTCCAGCTTTCCAGCAGTTCCAGCAGAAGAATCATCCTCTTTTGAGTTTCCCTTGAAAGTTTCTTCATATTATAGATTCCACCGCCTTACCACAACCAAGAATTTGCCTTTTAAAGACATTTCCCAATGAATTTACGCCAAATTCCACCCTTTTTCAAGATTACTGTGAGTACGCTCACACTAAATAAAATCCTTTAAAATAAAAAAGTCCGACCGGTAAAAGAATGGGAAAACGGTCGGACTCAAAAATAAGGAGGACTGAATTAACGTTCGAAACGTCGGTTGCCCATAAAGGCAACGGATATTCCGTTTAACGAGCGAACAGAATTTTCGTAGTACGAAAGAACTTCTTCGGAAAAGAGCCTGTCAAGTTTTTCCTGATAAGCTTTGATTTTTCCAACATAGTTCAATGTTGACTGCGGCGTATTGTCTGCCCGCACTTTATTTGTTCCGGCATTGTACATTGCCAAAGCCGCAACTTCATTTCCTGCAATGTTCATACAAAAGCGCAGGTGGCTCATTCCGTATTTTGCACTTACTGCAGGATCAAAAAAGTCTGCTTCTTTCAACTGCGGGAAAGAACGGTTATTCAGCTGGAACAAACCGCGGTCGATTGATGCATTTCTATTTCTGTTCACTGCATTTGTATTGTAACGACTTTCTGTATAAGCAAGGGCAAATGCAAGTGACAAAGGAATGTCATTTTTTTCAGCTTCTTCCAGAATTGCCATCGCAGTCTCACGGTTTCCTGTTACATGAAGATAAAACCATTCAACAGCTGTTCTTGAAGTCGGCTGTCTGTAAAGAGCTAGACCAGAATCTCCGTTTGCAGCTTTTGTTGACGAAAAACCTGCTTCTTCAATCAAAATGTTGAAGTCAGCGATTACTTCGTTTTCTGTTTCAGTTGTAGCTTTTACAACAGGAACAGTACTAACCTCTTCCTTTGCAGGAAGCGTTTTACCAACGATAAGCGTAACCACGAGAATCAGAGCACAAAAAACAAGCGAGTTTCGGCATGAGGCTCGGAAAGCATTTTCCGTTTCGTTCATTTACAACTCCTATTTATGTTCTCACCCTTACGGACACCAATATGACACAAGAAAACATTTGAATCAAGAGAAAATTTGATATTTTTTAAGATTTTTTTATCATTTTTTTGAATTATTTTGAAAACTTCGCAAATAACGCGTTATTTTGCATATTCTACCAAAACAGAGGATTTCAACCCATCCTCAAGTTTTTTTTCTGCGATTACAGCTTTGTCCGCAAAGTAAAGGTAATGACCATGCTTAACATTCATTTCATTTATGAACCACTGGGTATAGCTGTTTACGCCAAAATCTGAATCAAGTTTTAAAAGTTCAGAAGGAATTGCAAAACCAATTACGCTGGTGCAATCCTTTATGCGGCGGGCACAATGAACCATCGCGTCAATATAAGACTGAACTGCATCGGAATCAGGCAGCGGACGAACTGTTCCCGGAATGATAAAGGCAAAAAATCCGGAGCTTTCCAGAGACTTAAGGTAATCGCGCAGAACTGCAAGGAATTCCTCGTTATACGAACCCGGCTCAAGCTCAACGGCAGACCAATTTACCAGAACGCCGACAACTTTTTTTACAGAATCCGGCATACATGCAGAAGAAATGTTTTCTCCGTAAACAAGATGCAGTTTTCCAGTTGAATATGTCTCACCGCTGTCAATTTTTACAAGCTTATTATTTTCTGATTTGAATAATGGATCAAATTTCATAGGAATTCCTTTTAAATGTTCAACTTATTTTTGTATACAAAAAAAGACCTTTGCTAAACAAAGGTCTTTTTCATCGTCCAGTTTCCTAAAAACTATTCAGTAAGAATCTTGATAACTTCCGCCTTGTCCTGTGTACTCAAAATCTGCTGGCGTTTATCTGCGCTCTTGAAGAGCAAGCTTACTTCAGCAAGGAACTGAAGGTGCGGACCTGTCTTGTTAATTGGAGACAAAGTCATGATGAAAATACGGCAAGGTTCCTGATCCAACGAATCAAAATCTACCGGATTATCAGAAATACCAATGCAGGCAACCAAGTCGCTTACAGAATCTGTTTTTCCGTGAGGAATAGCAATTCCGTGTTTCATACCAGTTGACATCTTGCGTTCTCGGTCAAGCACGCATTCTCTAGCTCCGGCTTTATCTGAAACCTTTCCAGCCTTAACAAGGATATCAAGCATCTCGTCAATAATTTCTTCTTTTGTAGTTCCCTTCAAGTGAAGGTTTACAGTATCAGTTGTTAATACAGTTCTCAAATCCATGTTTTTAGTTTATTTACAGTAATTGAATATGTCAAGAAAAAACATTTCCGTAAACATATTTTTTTTCAATTTGATTCAGGCGGCACGGAAGATTTTTCATATTTCCG
>JAFPCT010000220.1 GCA_017390125.1 Treponema sp. | reverse complement strand
TACATCAGCAAATACAGCTGCTGAAAGCATCAGGAAAACCGAGATGAAAGCGAATAATTTTTTCATCTTATCCTCCAGTTTTTGTTCTATGCACTGATTTTCCGGTTCTGCCTGATGGACAGATTATCCATTATAGACAGTGGATTATTGATATATTTTTTTCTCTTGAGTTTGAGGCGAAGAAACTTTATACTTATCGAAAATCAGTTTGGAGTTCTAACGTATGTTAAAAGGTCGTCATCTAATTGAACCAGGAGATTTGACAGTTTCCGAAATTGATGAAATTTGTTCATTGGCAGAACAGATGAATGTTGATCCTATTTCTTTTCAAGATGTGTGTCGCGGGAAAATTCTTGCGACACTTTTTTTTGAGCCAAGTACACGAACGCGTCTTTCCTTTGAGGCAGCAATGCTTCATCTGGGTGGAACGGTAGAGGGGTTTGCCGATGCATCCTATACGTCATCAACAAAGGGTGAGACGCTTGCTGATACAATCCGCGTAGTTTCTTCTTACGTAGATGTAATTGCAATGCGAAATCCTAAAGAAGGGGCTGCGCTGCTTGCAAGCAAATATTCTCCGGTGCCGATCATTAATGCCGGTGATGGCGGACACAGTCATCCTACACAGACGCTGACTGACCTGGTTACAATCCGCCGGCTTATGGGTGACTATCAGGGGCTTACAGTTGGTTTCTGCGGAGACTTGAAATTTGGTCGTACAGTTCACAGTCTCACACAGGCATTGAGCCGTTACAATGGGAACAAGTTTATTTTCATCAGTCCAAAAGAACTCTGTATGCCTGATTACATGATAAAAATGCTTGAGAAAAACAATATTCAGTATGCGACTGCAGAAAGACTTGAAGATGTAATAGGTGATCTTGATGTGCTTTACATGACTCGCGTTCAGAAAGAACGGTTCTTCAACGAACAGGATTACATCCGCCTTAAAGACAGCTACATCCTTGACCGGGAAAAGATGAAGCTTGCAAAACAACGCATGATTGTTCTGCATCCGCTTCCACGAGTAAATGAAATTGCTCCGGAGGTTGATGATGATCCAAGAGCTGCTTATTTCAAGCAGGTTAAGTTTGGAATGTATGCCCGCATGGCTCTGATTTCAAAATTGACAGGTGCTCTGTAAGGTTTTTGGAGGAAGAAGTATGTTGAATGTTGATACTATTAAGAACGGTCTTGTAATTGATCATATACGGGCAGGTTCCGGCTGGAGGATTTTCCAGTGGCTCGGACTTGATAAATCTCCTTTCTGTTCTGCATTGATTCAGAATGTAAGTTCAAAGAAAAGCGGTAAGAAAGATATCATAAAAATTGAAAATGTAATGGACATTGATTTTTCAGTTCTGGGATTCATCGATCCGAATATTTGCGTAAATATAATTCAGAATGAAAAAATTGTACGCAAAATTAAAATGGAGCTGCCGACCCGGGTACAGAATGTCTTCAAATGCAAGAATCCGCGGTGCATTACAATTACAGAACATTACGTAAAACCAACTTTCCTCCTTGTCGACAAGGAAAATGCTCTGTATCGCTGCGAATATTGCGACACACTTTATAAGGCTGGTGAATCAGCAATAACAGTCTCTCAGTAACAGGATTAATAAATGACAAATGCACTTTTGATATACAATGCGCGGCTTCTGGATGAAAACATTGATGCACCGGGAGCAGTGCTTTCAATTGAAGGAAAAATCCGCTCTGTTTTCCACGGATATTTTACAAGCAAGAAAACTGTTGAGTCACTTGCAAATTCAGTTCTTGCAGAGGACGGCCTTTCTCAGGATATTCAGCTTGAATTCTATGATGCGAAAGGTCTTACGGTAACACCTTCCTTCATCGATATGCATGTGCATTTCCGTGATCCGGGACTTACTCAGAAAGAAGATCTTGAGTCCGGATTAAAGGCTGCGGCGGCGGGCGGTTACGGAACAGTTGTCTGCATGCCTAATACAAATCCTGTAATTTCAAGCTATGAAGCTGCGATGGACGTAAGAAAACGTGGCGCGTCTTTCGGACTTTCAAACATTTTTCAGTCAGTAAGCATTACGGAAAATTTTGAAGGAAAGTCAGTTGAGCATTTGAAAAACTTAAACCGCGAGCATATACCGCTTATTACGGAAGACGGACATGAAGTTGCCTCTTCTGCCGTAATGCTTGAAGGAATGAAAATTGCCGCGCAAAAAGACATAATAGTTTCTTGTCATTGCGAAGATCCGGATCTTGCTGCTGCAGCACGACCGTATCGTCAGCATGCGCTTAAGCTCATGGAGCAGTGGCATCTTCCTGCATGGGGCGGCTCTCAGGCAGATACAAGTGACATACCGTCGGAAATAATAGAAGAAATTGATTCATCTCTTGCTCAGGCGAACTCACTGCTTCAGATGGCGGAGGATATTTGTACAGAACGCAACATTCAGCTTGCCAGACAGGCTGGATGTCATGTACACATGTGCCATGTGAGCACAGTAGGTTCAATAGAAGCAATCCGCCGTGCAAAGCAGGAGCTTTCTGATGAGGCCGCTGATTTTTACACTGATATGGCAGATGCAGCTTATGAGGCGGGAATTGAAGGCAGAGCCTTTACTCCTGTTCCGGCTGTTGAACATGGATTTTCTGTAACTTGCGAGGTTACTCCCCATCATATTGCCCTTACAGGTACAGAAGAGCCGAATATAAGAGCTCTTGTAAATCCTCCTCTCCGCAGCGAAGAGGACCGTCTGTTTATCATAGATGCAATTCGAGACGGAACCGTAGACTGCATCTCAACGGATCATGCGCCTCATACTTTGGATGACAAGGCAAAGGGGGCACCTGGATTTACAGGAATAGAAACCAGTTACGGAGTTTGCAATACAGTTCTTGTAAAAGAAGGACAGATTTCGCCCAGGAGACTTTCACAGATAATGTCTGCAAATCCAGCAAGGCTCCTTCACTTGAGCAAAGGTCTTTTGAAGGCTGGTTTTGATTCTGATTTGACCATCGTAAATCCAGAAGAAAGTTGGAAGGTTGAGGCAGAACGCTTTTTAAGCAAAGGAAAGGCAACTCCGTTTGAAGGCAAGACTTTGACAGGACGGGTAAAAGCTGTGTTTGTTTCCGGAAAACAGGTTTATAAAGCGTAAAAACAATTTATTTTCTTGCAATACCAGCAGATACAAGGAAAAGTGATAAAAATATAAAAAAAATGAAATTTATAATTGACACTTTTTTCAAGTGAGTATATATTCTTTATCACCGTCGCACGACAGTACGGCGGTTCAGCAAGTTGTTTGACAGTTTAGGGAAGGAAAGAAAGACGAAACAAAAAGGTTTGTA
>JAFPCT010000219.1 GCA_017390125.1 Treponema sp. | reverse complement strand
CCCCGACCGTATCGTGGTCGGCGAGTGCCGCGGCGGCGAAGCTCTGGATATGCTTCAGGCGATGAACACCGGTCATGACGGCAGTTTGACCACCGTCCACGCCAACACCCCGCGCGATGAGACCGATGCGAGCACATATTCGGAAAGGGAGGCGTACTGGAATCAGCAGAAAAGGGAATCACTGTACTCAGCGACAGGTACTTTTTCTCAAGTCTGGCATACCAGTCCGTAAGCTGCGGAAAAGAACTGCCGGAACTTTTGAACAGCCCTTTCCCTCTGCCGGAAATTCTTTTCTACTTCAAAATAAATCCGGAAATTTCACTTGCACGAGTCGAAGGCCGCGGCGAGGCGAAGGAAATTTACGAAAAAATTGACTTCCAGAAAAAAAGTGCAGCCCTCTATGACAGCATAGCAAACGAGTACAAAGGCGAAAAAGGCAGAGGAATGAAAATAATTGAGGTTGACGCCGCAAAATCCATAGACGAAATAAGCGATTTTATCTGGAACTCCGTAAAGAACCGCTGAAAAAAACCGATACATAAAGAGTGAAACGCTCTGTTTTTAACAAATTTCAGGTTATTCTCTCAGCAGTGATCTTTCTTTGCATGACGCTCCAAAGTGCAGGTGCGTACATGGTAAAATACAAGGAAGACTGGTACAAGCTGTATCATGTGCACTACCAGCAGTATCCCGACGACTGCATGGAAAACATCTACTGGCTTGAGAAGGCAGTTCAGGCGGATTTCTGCAATCCCCTTTACACAGGCGTTAAGATTGAAACTGAAAAACAGTGGGAAAAATACCGCTACCTTTTCCAGATGCACCTGAACCTTAAGCTTATTGAGCAGCACCTGCGTCTCGGCAGAACCTACGACAAGAAAGCCGCATATTTTTATGACGCTCCCTGGAAGGAGGAGTATCTGCGCAACCTTGAGAAATGCATCTCATGCTACCGGGCAGGCCTGTACTACTGGCAGGAAGCTAAACTTTGGGCGGAAAAGGCAAACGTAAAAGAATTCCTGTTTCTGTATATTCCTGAAAAGCAGTACTGGGAAGATGAAAGGGAACGTATTAAGACCGGCGAACTGGACTACGGTAAAATGCTTGAGCGGGAAATTGCAAGAGTTGAAAAAATTCGCGATGAATTGATTGCAATGAAGTCAAAATCTTACTAAAATGAGAGCATGACTGATGAAAAAAATGTTCTAAATATTTCTTATCCAGAATCGCATCCGGGCTCAGAATCAACAAAGATTACATTCCACAGTGAGAAGCCAGATTTAACGAAGCTGTTTGCCCCGGGCAAAAATGAGTCCCTGCGAAGATGTTTCGTGACAGACGCTACGGTTGCAACGATGCCGGACGTTCAGGATTTTGTAAATCAGTTTGAGGACGGTGTGTGCGGAAACGACCTTCTGCTCATACTTGGCTCAGGAGAGCCTTACAAGACAATTGAAAGCGTCCTTGAAATTGTCAAAACTGCAGTTGAGGCCAATTTCTCAAGAAAAGACATATTCGTAGGAATCGGCGGAGGCGTTATCTGTGATATGACAGGTTTCGCAGCCTCACTTTTCAAGCGTGGAATTGCTTGCCAGTTCGTTCCTACAACGCTGCTTGCAATGGTTGACGCATCAATCGGCGGCAAGACCGGCTGTGACTTTGAGAACTACAAGAACATGATCGGCGCATTTTGGCCGGCACAGGAAATACACATCTACCCGGAATTCGTACAGTCACTTTCTCAGGCGCAGTACCGATCGGGACTCGGGGAAGCTGTTAAGACCGGTCTCCTTTACGACAAGGAGCTTTACGAAATATTCAAGAATGAGTCTGAAAAACTCCTTAACCGCGACCGTGAGATTACATTCAAAGTCATTCAGAAATGCGCAAAAGCAAAAGCTGCGGTTGTTGAAAAAGATTTAACAGAAAAGAACATACGCATGTACCTGAATCTGGGACACACTTTCGGACATGCGCTGGAAACCCTTGCCGGACTGGGAAACATTCCCCACGGCGATGCAGTTGCATGGGGAATTGCCCGGGAAGCAGTTCTGTGCGCCCGGGAAGAAATCTGCTCTGAGTCGTACAAGGATGAAGTTCTTTCAGTCCTTGAGCACTACGGCTGGTGCACGAAACCAATTCATCCGCTCATCACAGGCGGAGGAATCGGCGAACGCCTTATGAACATAATGAAGAAAGACAAGAAGAATCCAAGCTCTAAAATCAAGCTTGTACTTCAAAGAGGATTAACCGACACATTCACAGAGGAAATCGAAGACACAAAGATTCTTTCGGTTTTAAAATAAAATGACAAAAGAACAGACGGAACACTATTTTGACTGGGCAGCCACAAGCCCCTGCGATGCAGAAATCCTGAGAAAATCACTTGAAGCCACTATCGAACGATGGGGAAATCCGTCTAGCGTTCACAGTGCAGGAAAAGAAACTAAGGAACTTCTGGAAGAAGCAAGGAAACGCTGCGCCGAATCCCTTGACGTTCCGGCTGAAAAACTGTACTTCACTTCCGGCGGAACAGAAAGCGACCACATTCCCCTTCTCTCAGTGATAAACCGCCCGCAGAAAGGTCACGTCCTTTTCAGTTCAATTGAGCATCCGGCAATCCGGGAGCAGGCCCTTGAACTAAAAAAATGCGGCTTTACAGTAGACTCAATTCCGGCAGACAAAAATGGAATCATAACGGCAGAAGCCGTAACAAAAGCATTGAAACCGGAAACCGTAATTGTATGCGTAATGGCTGTAAACAACGAAACCGGAGCGATTCAGCCGATATACGAAATCGCAGATGCAATAACCAAGGCTTCAGCTGGAAAGCGCAGGCCGAAATTTCATGTTGACTGCGTTCAGGCAGCAGGAAAGATTCCCCTCAACCTTTCGTACAAGGGAATAGACAGTGCGGCCATAAGCGCTCACAAAATATGCGGACCACGAGGAACAGGTCTTCTCTATCTTGCAGATGCAGCAGAACCTTTCCTTCGCGGAGGCGGACAGGAAAAATCAATGCGTTCCGGCACGGAGAATGTATACGGAGCGCTTGCCCTTTCTTTCTGCCTTGAGAAATACCTCATCAGAAAAGAAAATCCCGCAGCGGAAGAACGCTTTCAGGCTCAGAAGAAATACACGGAAAAATTCATTCAGGGACTTACAGCCCTTGAACCATGTACGCTGCTCCCGTATTCACGGGCAGAAAATGAAGAATTTTATTCTCCATGGGTTGTTCAGGCTGCATTCAGGAACATTCCTGGCCAGGTAATGCTCAGGGCTCTGGACAATGAAGGCTTCTGCATTTCAACAGGAAGCGCCTGTTCCAGCAGAAAGAATTCAAGGCCGGTTCTTGAAGCAATGCATGTAACCGCAAAGGAAAGCGAAACGGCAGTGCGATTCAGTTTCGGACCTTTAACGACAGAAAAAGCAATGCAGGAACTTCTTGCCGAAGTTTCAAAAGTAGTAAAAACTTTCAATCCCTGAACCGACGGAAGGGAAACAAAGGGCTCATTGACATCATTTATTAAATTAGTCATAATCGCATATACATCACATTTCAAAGGAAGGCAAAAACATGGGAGCACGAGGAGAACTTTTTACAACGGAAGTTTATCTTGACAACCGTTCTTATTTTTTTAACGTAAAGGAAAACAGAACTGG
>JAFPCT010000218.1 GCA_017390125.1 Treponema sp. | reverse complement strand
GCATCACGATTCCGGACAGTGTTACCAGTATTGGCGAAAAAGCGTTCAGAGGTTGCACTAGTCTGACCAGCATCATCATCCCGGACAGCGTTACCAGCATTGGCGAAGCTTCTCCTCTGAATCCCAGAGTGGAAAGGTTCATAAGGTCTGTTTCTGTTGAAATCTTGCTTGTTGCGTGAGGGTGGGCGCAGGTCCTCAGATCTTCTTCTGTAAGGCCGGAACCGTTGTCGACAACCCGGACTTTTTCAATTCCGCCGCTTTGAATTTCTACCGTAATCCGGTCTGCTCCGGAGTCAATGGCATTGTCCATAAGTTCCCTGACAATTGCGTTCGGGCGGTCAATTACTTCTCCGGCAGCTATTTTTCGTGCGACTTCTGCGTTCAATATGCGGACAGGATTTCTTGCGCTCATTTACTGTCTTGTTCCCTGTACAGGAGCTCCTGCTGAACCGTCTGTAAGGCCTGCAAACAGATCCATCTGAGGCTCAACATTGTTTGCTGGATCAGGCTGATTCATGAGCTGCTGAATTTTTCCTTCTATGGCATCAATTTCTTTTTCCATTCCCCTGGCAAGCTTTATTCCTTCCTCAAAATCTTTCAGTGCTTCTTCAAGGGAAATGTCGCTGCGCTTTATGTCAGCGGTAAGTTTTTCAAGTTTTTCAAGTTTTCCTTCAAAATTTGTCATCTGTTTTTCCTTTTTTATTTACTCGGTTTCAAGAACCTGGGCTGTAATCTTTCCTTTTGCCGGAACGATTTCGATTTCTGTTCCTTTTTTTACTTCAGAAGCATCTTTTACAATGTTTCCGCTTTCCTTTATTCTCACCATGCTGTACCCCCTGTCAAAAATTGTCTGAGGGCTTGCGTTTTCAAGTACTGTGACGCAGCTGTCTATTATCTGCCGTGTATCACGGATTTTACAGGTTATGTTCTGAAAAAGGGCGTCCTTCGCGTTGTCGAACCGTGAAAGAAGCGGCTGCTCTATGGAACGGAATTTAAGCTCCAGATTCTGCGGATCAAAACTTTTTACAGTAAGCCGGATTTTCTGGACGCGGTTAATTGCTTCCTGATAAAATCCCTGGGAATACTGCATGAGGGCTGCCTTTATTTTTGCAAGTTCCGGCACGGTGATTTCTGCCGCTGCCGAAGGGGTTGGCGCCCGCAGGTCTGCCGCGAAGTCGCTTAATGCCCAGTCGATTTCATGTCCTACGGCACTTACAACCGGAATCTCACTTTCCGCAATTGCCCTTACGACGCTCTCCTCGCTGAACGGAAGCAGGTCCTCAAGGGAACCGCCTCCGCGGCCTACAATCAGCACGTCACAAAGGTGAGCTCGGTTTGCGTTCCGGATCTGCCGTACGATTGTTTCTGCGGCTTCCTCACCCTGAACCAGTGCCGGAAGGACAACTACAGAAACGCATTTGTTGCGTCGTTTTGTAATCTGCAGGATATCCCTGAGGGCTGCTCCTGTAGGACTTGTAACAACGCCGATTGTCTTAGGGAAAAGGGGAAGGGGCTTTTTTCTGCTCTGATCAAAAAGTCCCTCTGCGGTCAGCTTTCTCTTTCGGTCTTCTATCATTTTAAGGATCGCACCTTCGCCGCTCACGCTCATCCTTGTGATTACAATCTGATATTTTCCCTGGGGGCCGTATACAGAAAGTTTTCCTGTAACCTGAACTTTCATTCCGTCTTTCGGTGCAAAACTGAGGTAGCTTGCGGCCCCCCTGAACATTACGGCACTGATAACGCTGTTCTGGTCTTTAAGGTTGAAATAAAGGTGTCCGGAAGTATTAGGCCGGTAATTTGAAATTTCACCTTCCAGGTTTATTGTCGGAAAGCCTTCCAGAAGTTCTTTTATGAGATTGTTCAGCTCTGTTACTGAAAAAACTTTGTCTGGAGGCAGAGGAATCTGATTCATGAAAATAATTTTATACATTCAGTTCAACTTGTTCAACGGTTTGCCGATTATATAAGAGATGAAAACTCTTGTATTTTTATATGTCGATTCAAATTCTCTACATCTTTTTGATAAAGTTTTTGATGG
>JAFPCT010000217.1 GCA_017390125.1 Treponema sp. | reverse complement strand
TGGGGTTGTGGAATTGTTTTCGCTGTAACCGCTTGCATCTACAAAGTGAGTGTGGGTGAGCCCAAGGGCTGAAACCTCTCTGTTCATACGGGCAATGAAATTGTCCATTCCCCCGGCTACATATTCCGCGATTGCGCAGGCTGCGTCATTTCCTGAGCATATTGCCGACCCAAGCATGAGTTCCTCAAGGGTTACTATCTGCCCTTTTCCCAGAAACATAAGGGAAGAGCGGGGCGGCATGTTGCAGGCCCAGGTTTCAGGCGGAAGCGGCACAATGTCCGCAAGGCTGATTCTGCCTGTGGAAATTTCCTGAAATACGACATAAAGCACCACAAGCTTTGTCATGCTTGCAGGCGGAATCACTTCGTCAGCGTTCTTTTCGTAAAGTATGTTTCCGTTTGAGGCGTCTATTGCAATGGCAGAGCCTGCAAGCACGTTCAGCTCTGCATTTTTGACTGCGTAAGGAAGGCTTTTTAAGATTCCCCGGCGCTCTTTGTATCTTTCGTCCAGGAATCTGCTGAGCGCAATTTTTTCTTCCGGGCTTGGCTCAGGGTCATAGGCCGGTCTGTAAAGGCTGTAGGTGCGGCATGCAGCAAGAATGGCAAAGGCAAGGAAAACGGCTCCGCCGCAGGCGAGGGCTGTTTTCTTTCTGTTGTTTTTCACGTAGTCGATGCAGCTTGAAAGTTTCATGTTGTGTATGTCCTATCTGGAAGCTCGGTTTCGAAGAATCATGTCTGCAAGGACAATGCTTGTCATGGCTTCTACAACCGGCACGATTCTAGGGCAGAGGCATACGTCATGGCGTCCTTTTATCTCAAGGCTTGTATCTGAATATTCTGTGCCGCTCCTGCTGATTGTATTCTGAGGGAGGAAGATGCTTGGCACAGGTTTTACGGCAAGACGGAATACAATGTCATTTCCGTTTGAAATGCCTCCGAGAATTCCTCCTGCATTGTTTGTATTGAAGGAAGGTTTTCCGTCCTTTACGCTCATAGTGTCATTGTCCTGGCTTCCGGTTGAATCAGCGGCGGCAAATCCCAGACCGAATTCAATGCCCTTTACGGCTCCGATTGAAAGGACTGCCTTTGCGATTTCTGCATCAAGCTTGTCAAAAACCGGTTCTCCCAGACCTGCAGGAACGCCTTTTACTGTGCATTCGATTATTCCGCCGGCACTGTCGCCTTTTGCACGGAATTCTTCAATTTTTGCTTCCATTGCTTTTGCAGCCTCGGAGTCCGGGGCTCGCATGGAATTCTGCTCGATTTCTGCAAAATCTTTTTTTGTACACTGAATGCCGGCAGCTCTCAAAGTGTATGCCTTTACGCTTATTCCCTGAGCCTCAAGGAACATTGACGCAACTGCCCCCGCTGCAACTCTTGCGGCTGTTTCCCGTCCGCTGGCCCGTCCTCCGCCGCGGTAATCCCGGAATCCGTATTTTGCGTCGTATACGTAATCGGCATGACCCGGACGGAATGTATTCACAAGATTTCCGTAATCCTTTGAATGCTGGGATGTATTTCTTATCTCGATGGCAATCGGAGTGCCTTCTGATTTTTCCTCAAAGACACCGGAAAGAATCTCTGCTTTGTCCGGTTCATTTCTCTGTGTTACGGCCGCAGTCTTTATGCCGTTTACGGCGGCGCCCGGTCTGCGCTTGTCCAGGGCCTCCTGAATTTTCTCAAGCTTTATAGGAATTCCTGCAGGACATCCGTCAATCACAACGCCCAGACCTGTTCCGTGGCTTTCTCCGAAAGTGGTTATTCTAAAAATTGAGCCGAATGTATTTCCTGCCATGTAAGTTCCTCTTCTGTTTTTTTACTATACTAGCATAAAAATTATTGTTTGTGCATTTTTTCCGCAAGTTCTTTCCTGCTGTGGACGTCCAGTTTTTTATAGATGTTTTTGTTGTGTACTGCAACTGTGCCGGTGGAAATCTTAAGCTCGGCTGAAATTTCCTTGTCAGTTTTTCCTGCGGCAATAAGACGTGCAATCGCACATTCCTTTTTGGTAAGGTTTGCGGAAACGAATATTGCGTTCATTATAAGCTCCGGATTGTCCTTCGGCCGAAGGGTTTCAAGTATTTCTTCCTGGTGATCCGCAAATATTCCGGAAGTTTCCTGTGAACCGTTTTTTTTAAGCTGCTCCGGTTTCTGCAGAAGTCCGTTCCTCAGGGAATCAGTGATTGAAGACAGAATCTTTTCCCTGTATTTTATTCGGCTTAAAAGCATGGAAGTAATTCTGTATGTCATGACTGAAATGTCAAAAGGTTTCTGAACTACTTCAAAAACACCTTTTTCGTAAAGCTTGTTGGTCATGGTCTTTGAAATGAATTTCGTCATTACAAGAACAGGCGTTTCCTGAAGCTTTTTGTTTTTCTCAAGCAGCTCAAGCAGGTGGGTTCCCGGAGTTGAGAGTGAAAAAAGAACGCAATCCGGTTTTGTCTCCTCAAGGGCTTTTTCAAATTCCTGTGTATTTGCAAAGATTTTTGTGCGGAAACTTTTTTTGAAAATGCTGTACATGTCGTTGCGCAGGGAGCTCTCTTCCTCAACGATGAACAGGTCCTGGTCAAATTCAGGTTTTTCGCTGCATATGAATGTCTGTGCCTTGTCGTCATCTTCCTCAAAGTCCGTCTCGTCATAGCCTATGCCGCCTGCAGACTGGGAGCTCAAAGGCTTGAGTGCAAGGCGGATTTGGATTACGGCTCTGTTGATTCCCGGAGTAAATCCCAGGGATCCTTTCAGCAGGGAAACGATTTTTTTTGCTATGTAAAGCTGGATTCCCCATTCTTCGATTACTGTGGAAACTGAACGGTCCTCGGAATCTTCGCCCTCAAGGTGAAGAAGAATCCTCTTCAGGTCAGAGCTTATGTGCTCGCATTCAAAATATACTGTGAAAATGAAGGTAAAGTTTTCGTATTCAGAGGTTATGTTCACCGCGGTTTTAGGATGTACCCGCTTTATTACAGTCTGAAGTACAAATTTAAGTGCAACCGTAAGGAGGGCTTTGTTTGTAAGTACATAAGATCCGTCGGAATAATTTTCCGAAAGTTTCGGGAAGCAGCCGTTTATGCGCAGGGTCGAAAGCTCAGGGCTTATGCTTTCTGGAATCAATGTGTTCAGGTTTACAGGCTCGCTGTCAAATAGAATTTCCTTCGGCGAATGCTCGTAGATTGAAAGTATTGATATGGCGTTCGTAAGTTTCATTGTCGAAAGGATGGAACGCTTTAAAATGCTGTATTCGTCCTGAGGAATGAATTCCCGGTTCTTTTCCACTTTATTGCAGATTGACTGCAGTGGGTTTGCAATCATGTTCGTAAGGTTGTTGTAGATGAAGCTCCATTTCTTGCTCTCGCTGATTTTTTCCTCAACCTCGCCGGTGCGTACCTGAAGGTATGCAAGTTTCTGGCGGAGTCTTTTGTCGATATGGATGATCGTTGAAATTCCGATTATGAAGAATGCAAGAGCAAGGGGCAGTTCCTGCTTGTTGTCGAAAACCGTAAATATTTTTGAGGCATTCGGATTGAACCGGAATGTGAGGATGAGGTGCTCGAACCAGATGATCAGCAGTGCTGCGTCCATGCTTATGAGCCGGCCTTTTCTGTACAGTTTTGAAAATTTTATGGTCGCAATATTGAAAAGCGCCACGTCCGCAAGACAGAGGGTGAATGCTATGAATTCAATGTGTTTTATAAAATGATATGGAATCGGAATGCTGGTAATCGCCATTCCGATGGTAAATATAATTACGTAAAAATAAACGGAAAAATTGTCCAGTTTTGAAAGCCATTCCGGATTCTGTCGGAATTCATTTTTAAGTACGCTGGATATTGCAAGACAGACCAGTGCTCCTGAGGCACAGATTATGAAGTAGTTTGTCTTTGAAAAAATCTTGTTGATTGTCGCAAGAGGAAAGAAGTATGCTCCCGGAATTCCTGCTTTGATCATAATCTCCAGAACCAAAAGAAAGCCCATAATCAGCAGATATATTGAAGAATATTCCCGTATGGTTATGCAGTTGAAAATGATGTAGATAATCATCATAAGGCATATACCCAGCAGGAAAAAAGTTTTTGCAGTGTAGGCGTTCTGCATTGTGTTGAAGATTTTTTCGTTCATAAGGCTTACGGTTACGACAGAATCCACGGTGGAAGTTATTCGTATGCGTATTTTAAGCCTTTTGTTTTTTTCAGTCCGGTATTCCGCTCCGTTAAATTTGAATGCATACAGGTTTGTTGAGATGGACTTGTCCGGCATCCTTACGCCGTTTCCGGTCTTTCCTAAGTATTTCCATGCCAAATCTTCTGTCTGAACAAAAAGAGTCGCCTCGTAGATTGGTTCTATGCCCAGGGTAACTACGTCAAGGTCTCTGCCCTTTATTGTCTCCGGAATTTCAGCTTCAATCCAAAGGTTTCCCTCTTTTGAGAAGGAACAGAGGTAATCAGTTGGTCTGAAAATCTTGCTCTGAAGTCGTTCAACCGGAAATTCCCTTTCCGTATAACAGTAGGAAAGGTCCAGCTTATCACTTGGCAGGCAGGTGATAAAAAAAATCATCGACAGAAGAATTTTATTCATGGCTTCATATTACACGGATAATTGAACTTTTACTATAAAAGTGCTTTAATAAACAAAATAATTTTTTTGGAGGCTAGTATGGCAAAATTTGGCGGTGCAATGACAGCTTACCTACTGGGATTACAAGTCCGCCATCTATATCCACCCCGTCACCTACGGCGGCGGCCTGCCCTCTGCCGACAATCCCATCCACAAGAACATCACCATCGAGGGCAACACCTTCCACATGAGCGATGACACCGTGGTCAAGGCTGAGAGCGTGGAAAACCTCATCATCC
>JAFPCT010000216.1 GCA_017390125.1 Treponema sp. | reverse complement strand
TTTCAATGCAGAATTTTCTCTTGCAACAGATGATATAATAGAAAACTCTATATTCAAGGAAGCGGAAGCAAGCTTTAAAATTGACGAGCTTTCGCTTGTATTCAGAAAACAGTTTCCGCAGGTAACAAACTATCTGAGCGCATTTGTAGGAACATACGAACCTATCGGCTCAGACATTTTTCTTCGCAGGCAGTTCGGTCTTAAACCAATTGCTTCTAAAATCACAGAAAGCTGGCTCGGACTTTCAGGCTCTGTCATTTACCCTGTATTTGGAGTCGGAGGCGCGGAAGTTGTTCACTTTACAAAAGTACCCCTTGCAGCAGGGACATATATTTATGTAAACCATGAACTTGAGGACAGCTATGTATTGAACGGGGATCTCAGGTTCGCAGGAAACTACAGGTACTTCACATTTGATTTTGCGACGGGTCTGGGACTTCCTCTTGAAACGGACACAAGCAAAGATGCCTTTGTCTGGGTAAGAACCATCTACTGGAGAGCAGGTGCAAACATCCTCGTTGGAAACGCAGAGACCACTTCTCTCTTCATCCAGGCAGGATTTTCTGAACTTAAGTACAAAAAGAAGACAAACAAATTCGATCTGAACGAGGACAGCGCATACCTGCTTGTAGAACCACGATTCAAAACCAAACAGGTTCAAGCTCATCTGAGTCTTTTTACGTTCCCGGAAGAGACAGCTGAAAAATTCATATTTTTGAACGGAAAAACAGGCGCAAACCTGAACCTTTTCTCAGATTCCCTGTATTTATGGAATAGAAATTTCACATTAGGTATGAATACTGCTTTTGCCTTTCCGGAAAAAAATCTTTTCGATCTTTTTGAAGATTTCGGCAGCATAACACAAGATGACTTCAATATCACGATTGCACCCTATATGATGGCGCAATTCTACAACGGTGAAATTCACTTTATGACGCAGATCCTTATTTCGGAACTTCTTGATTCCAATATCGGAAGCGCATTCAAATTCAACCTGGGATACAAAACCCAGTTCTAAAAAATAAAAAGGCTGTCCTTTGATGAAGTTTTGATTGAAGTGAATTACTTCTAGGACAGCCCTTTTTTTTCATTAACTAGAACGAAAGCTTTGAAAGTCTGTCACAAGCTTCTGCTACGTCTTCCTGATGACCGAAAGAACTGAAACGAATGAAACTTTCACCGGCAGGACCAAAACCACTTCCTGGAGTAGTAACAACATTTGCTTCCTTAAGGATCTTATCAAAGACATCCCAGCTTGCGCGTCCAGGGAACTTAGCCCATACGTACGGGCTGTTTCCAGTATAGTAGATTTCTACACCGGCCGTCTTGAAGTTTTCACCCTTAAGAGTCTCAGCAATTTTTGCACCGTTTACAAGATAGTAATCAATAACATCCTTCATAGCCTTCAGACCTTCGCCTTCAAGACAGGCAATTCCACCCGCCTGAGCTACATTTGAAGCACCGTTAAAGAGCGTGGTCATAATTCTGTTCCAGTCACGGTTTACGCTTGTTCCGTCAGCAAACTTAAGTTCCATAGGAACAACTGACCATCCGAGACGCACACCTGTAAATCCTGCAGGCTTACTGAATGAGTTAATTTCAATAGAACATGTACGGCTTCCTTCAATTTCAAAAATAGTCTTAGGAAGAGCCGGG
>JAFPCT010000028.1 GCA_017390125.1 Treponema sp. | reverse complement strand
GGCCCTGGGCAATCAGCTTCTGCAGAGCAGCCTGCAGCTCTTCGGGGCTCTTGGTGGTCTTTTTCGTGGTACTCATATTTCCATACCTCTTTATCTCGTTTATTCGTGCTGTTAGACTATATCCCGATTCTTATGATTTGACAAGGGTTTTTGCGAAAAAATTTTCAAAATTCCGCAATTTCGGCGGATTTTGTCGCCGCAATAGACAGTATTTCCCGAAAAGACGCAAAACATACGGGTTTACTTTTTACCATGATTTCGCTATAATAAGATAATCAAGAATAAACTGGCGAAGTATGCCGTTTTTGTTTTATTATTATCTGAGGTGTATCCTATGACAGACCTTTCCAAAATCAGAAATTTTTCGATCATTGCCCATATCGACCACGGGTTCCTGATGAGTTGGAGCTTTCTGCCCTTACTCAGAAAAACAACAGGCTTGCGGCTTTAAAAAGCGAGATGGAGCGCCTTTCTGTTACCCCTGAAAAGCGGGAAAGTTACTGTGCCCTTAAAGATTTTTTCCAGGGTGATATCCCTTCATACGAAGAAGTGGAGAACTGCCAGCGTAACATCGACGAGCGCAAGGAGCTTTTAAAGACTGCGGCAGGGCTTTCTCTTGACGAATTCCAAAAGGAAAAATTCAGCCGTTTTCAGAGAATGTTCTCAAATGTACAGATTTCTCCTTCTGTCATAAAAACTCAGCTCGACCGCATTTCCGAGCTTGGCAGGATGAATTCCGAAATGGTGGAAAAATCAACCGTGAAGAAACAGCTGGAGCAGGGAGTCCTTGAGGAGTCTAAAAGAAAGAAGATTAATTTTACGGTATGCCTTTCTGTTTTTTCCGTGATTTTCACTTCTTGTCTTGGAGCCGGACTGTTGTTCCTTTTCCAGAAAAAGCCTCCTCTGATTTTTGTGTCCTGCCTGGCGGTTTCGCTGGCGGCAATGCTCGGGCTTGTCGTAGTTGTCCTTAAACCAAGAAAAAAATCTGAGTCGGAAAAAGCTTTGTCTGCCATTGCAGAAGAAATTTCCGCCCTCGAGAAGGATATTGAGGTCCAGAAAATCGCCTTGTCGTCTTTCATCAGCTCGATCCACCCTGAGGCCCGTCTTGAAAACGCGCAGTTTGAGCTGAGTAAAATAGAAAGCGAATACAATGATTTTGCAGAGCTCGGCGAAAAAAAGAAGAAGTATGATTCCCTGGTGGAGAACAATCCCCGGCTTTCTTCTGTTTCTTCTGAAATACAGTCATTTACCGTACGCTTTGAAAAACAATGCGGCACTTCGGATGAGGACAAAATCCTTTCCCTTGTACGTACAAGACTTCAGGCTTTTTCATCGCTGGAAGGAAGCATTTCCCGCTATGATTCGGCCCTGCATGAATTTGAGTCGACAAAGCAGGAGCTTTTGCATACCCTTGAAAAATTCAATACTGACAGAACGCAATCTTTTGAGGAGCAGCTTTCGTTCATAAGCGGCGCGGCATACGATCTCAAGAACCTGAGGCTGAACATTTCTTCACTGAAAAAAGAAATTGAGGATTTTTCTGCGGCAAATAATATAGAAGAAATACTTGCAGCCCGGGAAGAAAAGGAAAGTCTTGCCGAAATAAACCGGGAATTTGAAGAAGCGAACAGCAGGATAAATTCTTTTGAAAACCAGAGGGCTCAGTATCAGTCTGCTGTGGTCAACATGGAAAATGAGCTTGAAAAACGTCCTGATCTGGAAAACAGGCTTTCTGCTGCGAAAGAGGATCTTAAGAAAGCTGAGAAGAGGGCTGAGGTGCTTTTTTCTGCCCGTTCTTTCCTGAAGGAAGCCTATGACAGCCTTTCAAACCGATATATGGGCAAAATGACAGGAGCCTTTGAGAAATACGTTTCAGCGCTTTCCGACGGCAAGGAAATTTCAATAGACCGAAATCTGGATGTAAGCATAAAGGGAGAGGGAAGCCGCTACGGCACTGAATTTTTCAGCGAAGGATACAGGGATCTTGTGAATTTCTGTACCCGTCTGGCTCTGGTCAGCGCCATGTTCCCGGAAGAAAAGCCTGTGCTTATTCTTGACGATCCTTTTGTGAACCTTGACGAAAAGAAGATAGAGAATGCCCGGAAACTCATCGAGCAGACTGCAGAAAACCTTCAGGTACTGTATTTTGCCTGCCACGAGACAAGAACCGTTTGACAGATATTGCGTTTGGGCTTAGAATTATAACAATAATATAACCCTGCGCATGACACAGGTCAGGCGCTGAAAAGGAACGGAAATCCGTTTCGTTAAAGGAGGCCAGAAGAATGGCAAAAGTAGAACTGAAAGGTATCTGCAAAGATTATGACGGTAATGTTCGTGCTGTAACAAACGCAAACATTACAATTGAAGACAAGGAATTCTGCGTTTTCGTAGGTCCGTCTGGATGTGGTAAATCAACTACACTCCGTATGATTGCCGGATTGGAAGAAATTTCAGAAGGTAAACTTTACATTGACGGCGTTGAAATGAACGATGTTCCACCAAAGGATCGCGATATCGCCATGGTATTCCAGAACTATGCTCTTTATCCGCATATGACCGTATATGACAACATGGCATTCGGTCTTAAGCTCCGCAAGATGCCGAAGGCTGAGATCAAGAAGAGAGTTGAAGAAGCAGCTAAGATTCTTGACATTGAACACTTGCTTGACAGAAAGCCGAAGGCTTTGTCAGGTGGTCAGAGACAGCGTGTTGCTATGGGTCGTGCTATCGTTCGTAGTCCTAAAGTATTCTTGATGGACGAACCTCT
>JAFPCT010000215.1 GCA_017390125.1 Treponema sp. | reverse complement strand
TGTCTACAATCTTGAGGCGGTTTGCACGCAAAGAAGAACCAGTAGAAGTGTTATCAATAAGAATCTGAGCCAAAGCTTCGTCATTATCCTGAACAAACCCTTCGCTTGTACCCCAGGTGCGGAAAATAGTTCCGTCAATTTTTTTGTCCTGAATGTATTTCTTTGTAAGCGACTGATATTCAGTTGCAATAGTAACTTTTTCTTTCAAAAGCGCATCGTAATCTTTAGTTTCTGGAATTGCTGCAACAATGCGAACCGGGTCAAATCCCAAATCCATGATTTCTTCAACATCGTCCTGAACGCCGTTTTCATAAACCCAGTCTTTACCGCTGAAACCAACGTCAGCCTTATTCTGAGCAAGCAATGCGCTTGTAATCTGCGGCTTTACAACCTGAAAAGCAAGGTCTTCCTGATTTGTTGTCGGGAAATAAGTTCTGTCTGGAAGATGGATAGAAATGCCTACATCGTTTAAAAGTTCATAAACCGACTCGTAAATGCGGCCTTTTGCCAAAAGAATCTTAAGTTTTTCCATCTTGTTACTCCAGCGCGTAAAAACGCAATATGTTTTATTTTTTACAATATACTAAAAAAATAGCTTCCAGTCAAAGTACGTGCTTTTACTTGGCGCAGGCTTTTTTCAGGATTTCTACCAGGGCACCGTAATGCTTTTTCAATTCTTCCGGGGTTTCTGTTACCATTACCTCCACTTCATTATGGAAAAGACGATCCTTTGCCGTTATAGGCATGTAATTTACATCACTGTGAATGTAATAATGCTCTATGCAGCCCAAGGGCAGAATATAAACTCTTGCGCCTTCAATGGCGGCAAGAATAAACCAGGTTGCGTTTATTATCAGCGGTATCGTCCTTGCAAGAGGAATCGGAAGAATATCCTTGAGCTTTTCGTTCAGCCGCAGGATTCCCATAAGAACGACAGCCTTGAATGTATCCAGCCCTTCCGGCTTTCCGTATTTGTCGTAAAGCGCGCGGAGCTTTTCTATAAAAATATCTATTTCCGGGCTTATTGAAAAATCAATTTCGCAGACCGATTTTCCTACGGCAACAATATAAGACTCAAGCTTGTAAATCAGCTTTTCAAGAGTTACAGGAGTTTCCAGCTCACGGCGGGTGAACAGCATGCGGTAAAACGGCATCTGCTTTTCGCTCTGCTTTTCCAGCCATGAAACAACGCGCTCATCTTCGCAGACAACATCCCTGAGTTTTCCTGCAAAAAGGGAGTCCAGATCGGTAATAATACGGCCGTCAGTTCCAAGAAGGGAGCAGACCTTGAAAAATACGCCAAGCTCATCCTTTCCGCCAACATCGATTACACCTGTACCGGCGGTTCCGTAGTGGCTTTCCAGACAATCAAGCAGATTTGTAAACATCTGCTGGTCAGTGTAGCCTTCAACGAAAATCTGATTGTCGCTGAAAAAGAACTGCTTGTGATATGTATTGAACCTAGGAAGGAAACGGCGGAACAGAATTTCGTCCTTTTCACTCAAATAATCAATGCTGGTCGGAACCCTGTTTACATGACATACAACAACGCCGATCAAATCTTCGGCAAAACGCAGGTCAATGAAATATGGAGAATGTGTTATCAGGAAAAAAATCCGGCGGCTGTCTTCGGCGGCAACCTTTCGGATTTCGTTCATAAAGAAATACTGAAACTGAGGGTGCAGATGAAGTTCCGGCTCATCCAGAATCAGCACGTCGGACTTAAGGCCGTAAAGAGCAACCAGCAGCGTAAGAATTTCCTTCAGGCCGTGGCATTCACCGTCACTAAGGCTGTATTCAACGCCCCAGGCTTTATTTACAACCATCGGAACAACGGAACCGTCCGGGCGCTTTTCAAAGCGGATTGTTTTTCCAAACATATTGGAAATTACGCCCTCAATCTTTTCACGGATAGAATCGTCTTCTTTCAGTTTTGAAAGCAGCTCATCCTGATTAACTCGTTCTGAGCGAAGAAAATCAACCTGAAAGCCTTTTTCGCAGAACTGTTTGCCAAGCTCTTCTGCAAGAAGGGTTTTTCCGGACCCGTTAGGTCCTACCATGATGTTTACCTGATTCCAGTTGTTTTTCTTAAAAACAGCACGTCCCCATAAAAAAGGAAGTTTTACTCTGGTTTCAACCTCTATCATAGGCTAATCCTTTCGTCTTACTTCGAATTCTATCTTCGGCCCTTTTACGGTCGAATCCGACCTCTTCTTATATTTCTTGTACAGGAAATCCTGTGCCCTGAACATCTTTTCATTTTTGTTTTCGTCAAGCTGAACCCACTGACCGCTTTCCTTCAGCTCAAGAGAATTTTCGTTATCCTTGAAATAAACTTCAAGGATTTCCTTTACCTCATCAAAAACCTTGTCATCAAGGACAGGGAACATAAGCTCAATACGACGATCAAGGTTCCTCGGCATCCAGTCCGCGCTGGAAAGGTAAAGCTCTGCATCCCCGTTGTTCTGGAAATAGAATATGCGGGAATGCTCAAGATAGCGGTCAACGATGGAAACAACCCGGATATTCTCGCTCAAGCCCGGAACTCCAGGAACAAGGGTACATACGCCGCGAACATTCAGAAGTACCTTTACACCTGCCTGACTTGCCTTGTACAACACCTTGATTATTTCTTCATGAGTAAGGGCATTCATTTTTGCCATGATAAGTCCCGGATGTTCCGGCGTACTGCGCTCAATTTCCCGCTGAATCATGGAAAGAAGCTTCGGCTTTAAAGTTACCGGAGCCATGCCTATCTGCTTCATTGTCTGCAGCGTTGAATATCCTGTCACAAGATTGAAGAACAGGCTTGCATCGTTCACAATCTCATAGTTTGAGGTGAACAGAGAAAGATCTGAATAAATTCTTGCCGTTTTCGGGTTATAGTTTCCGGTAGCAAGATGAGCATAACGGCGGATTGAACCGTTCTCACGGCGCATTACCATTATGATTTTTGCATGAACCTTAAGGTTTACAAGTCCGTAAATTACCGTAACGCCGGCATTTTCAAGCTGATGGGCCCGGGCAATGTTACGCTCTTCGTCAAAGCGGGCTTTAAGCTCAACAAGAACCACAACCTGCTTTCCTTTTCTGGCAGCCCGCTCAAGGGCAGCTACAATCGGAGAATCCGTACCGGTTCTGTAAAGAGTCATCTTTATTGCAAGAACCTTAGGATCGTCGGCCGCATCACTTATGAATTTTACAACCGGGTCATAAGATTCATACGGAACATGAAGAAGAACGTCATGCTGCTTTATTGTATCCCAGTAAGGCTCGTCAGCCGGCAGGGAACTTGGGTAAAAATGCTGCCATTCAGGGAAACTCATGCTTCCATCGTCAATTTCACGCAGGCCCATCAGAACGCCGGGATTTACAATCTCCTCAACCTTGTAAACGTCATCATCCTGAAGCTCAAGTTTTTCCATAAGGAAGCGGATTATCGTTTCGCTGGTCTGATTGCATGTAAGCTGAACCGGAAAGGAACTCTGCCTCTGGACAAGAACTTTTTCCATGGCATTAACAAAGTCTCTGCCGGCGTCTTCATCTACGGCAAAATCAGCGTCACGGGCAATTCTGAACAAAAGGTTTTCTTCAACAGAAAATCCCGGGAAAAGCTGGCGCCCGTACTGACTTATGATTTCCTCAAGAAGAGCGAAGTTCTTTTTTCCGTTTTCGCTTGGCAGCCACACAATCTGAGGAACGCCGGACGGTATCTGAACAAGGGAGATACGGGCCTCATCATCACTTCCTTTCAGGATTTCATTTGCATTTCGTATGCCGGAAAGAGGCTTTAACAGGAATGCCGCATATGTGGAAAGATTTCCGATATGAGGGAAAGGCTCCGTGTCTGTTCTGAGAGGTGTAAGAAGCGGAAATACATCCGTCATGAAAAAATTCAATGCATAATCACTCTGGGAGCCGGAAAAATCTGCCGGTTTTACATAACAAATTCCATTTCGGGCAAGATCTGGAAGAACGTCGTTTTTGAGGCAGTCATGCTGCTGACGCACAAGCAGGTGTGATTTTGCGGAAATCTGCTTAAGCACAACTTCCGGGGTAAGGCCTGAAACATCCTGAAGCTGAGGATTTGAAAAAAACATTCGTTTTACAGAAGCAACCCGTACCTGAAAAAATTCATCAAAATTGGACGTAACAATAGAAAGAAACTGCAGACGCTCCAAAAGAGGATTTTCTTTTCTGAGCGCCTGATGCAATACGCGTCCATTGAATTCTATCCAGGAAAGTTCTCTGTTAAAAAAACGTGCTTCCATACTTATTGCCTCCTCTCAACTTAAGCCAGAATTATTTTGTAACCGAAGACCGATTCAAAAAGCTCACCCTTTTCCTCCAGGGCAAAGCGTTCCAGCGCCAGATTTTTTACGTCAGCTGTGTTGATTACTAGATTGTCACCTTTCAGCTTCATGTTCAAATCCGAAAGCACCCGCCCGTGACTTCTGTCCAGAGCATCTGCAATGCGAAGAATTGCCGTAAGCTTCAAAATCTGCATACGGTCGCTTCTAGGCAGAATCTGGAACTGCTCGCTGTCCTGAGGCTGCTGCTTGCCCCTGTGGTAGCGGGCTATCGATGCAACAATGATGTTTTCTGTCCGGGTAAGACCGAAAATTTCCGAATGACGGATTATGTATTCGCTGTGCTCCTGATGGTTGCTCATATTGATGAAGTTGCCGATGTCATGAAGGATGGATGCAACTTCAAGCAGGAGCTTTGCCCGCTCATCAAGGGAAATTTCATTTTCAAGGCACTTGTAAAGTTTAAGCGCATGCTGGCGGACGTGCTCCGCATGGGATTCGTCACCGTGATATTTTCTGAGCAGGTTTGCCGCACTGGCGATAATCTGCTCGTTGAATTCGTTTTTAAGTTCTTCGCTAGGATTTTTTGTCTTGCTTATAATAAGTCCGTCACGGATATTTGTTTCCGGCACGATGATGGACTTTACCTGCGAATGATGAATGAACATCTTGTAAATCAAAAGACTTACCGGAAGGGTCATGGCATCATTGTAGGAAATCTTAAAACGTGCAACACATTCATCAACGGAATAGGTTTGGATTTCGTCTACAAAACGGTCAAAATCTTCCCGGTCTATAGCCCAAAGCCATGTGGTGATAGGTTTTCCAACGTTAATTGCCGCAAGGGTAGCATCCGCGCCGACTGCAATGAACTGCTTTGTTTCCGCAATATTAAGTTCACTCTCAAAAAGTCCCTTTGCGTTTATCGTATACTCTTCGACATAACGCTGAATGTCCTCGAAACTGCTGGTCTGACCGCGCATTTTCGGAGCAAGGCGCACTGTACCCAGATGAAGGCTGTGGGCACCGGCCATCTTGCCCTTCTTCATAAGCATTACTTCGGTTGAACCGCCGTTTACTTCAAGGATTACGGCATCCTCAAAATGGAAAGTACGGTTTTCATCCTGAAGGCATTCTGCGACAGCAAGGTACATGAGCCGGTTTTCTTCAATACCGTCAATTACCTTTACCCGGAAACCAGTGGAAGAAAAAATTTTATCCATTACCGGATCTTTGTTCGAAGCTTCTCGGAACGCAGATGTTGCGATTACATTTGTCTGTTCAGGGAGAATTCCCCAGCTTAAAAGCTGTTCCTTATAGCGTTGCAGAATGTGAAGACACTGAGACTGTGTTTCCCGGCTGATTGTGCCAACCGTAAAAACATCACGTCCAAGAGAGACTGGCATTTCTGAGCGGTCCAGAACATTGCGCTTTCTGTCTTCTGTAAATTCAGCAACAAGAAGACGAACGCCAGTAGAACCAATTTCAATAACGGCTTCTGGTGCTGCCATACTTTCCCCCATAAACAAACAAACCCCGCCGATAAGCAGCGGAGTATTGTTCATTCTGCATCAGCTTTTTAAATTTACTACAATTTGTCGATGAGCATAGAACACTTACCGCTTGGAATTGGCAGAGTCTTCTTTTTCTGATCGATGATATTAATAGTAAAGTAATACAATTTTTCACTTTCCATCTGGATTTCCCAACCGCGCGGACTCTTGTTGCTCAAGATAGTAATAAGGTTGCGCTTGAGAGAAAGGTTTTCAATTCCCATGATCTCAAGGTTCGGGATAATCCAGTCTACAGTCTTTCGAGGAAGGCTTATTGAAAGACCGATTACGTTCTCAATCATAAGGGCAATAGTTGAAAGTCCTGTTGCCGCAAGGAAATGGGCACGAGGGAAATCATCAAGGCCTTCCATGGTTGCCTTCTGGGCGCTGGCCGGCTTATATGCTTCATAAACATCGCCTTTCTGGTTTTCGTCCGTAGGCATAAGACCTTCAAGAACAAAGTAAAGGTGACGGATTGAACATTCCCGGGCAAGCTCGTATTTCTGATATTTTTCCAGACCTTTTACAATGATGAAATTGAACATCGGGAAAACGCTTCCGCAGAAACCTTCTCCGTTTTCGCTGAATTTTGCACTGTCAGCAGAAAGGGACGGGAACGGATGCTCTGTTCCGAATGTGGCAGGATTCATAAGGTGCGCAATCAAAGTCTCGGATTTGTCTGCGCTAGGAATTTCTGCAAGAAGAGGCCAGAATCCGGCAATTGTTTTTTCCGGAAGGCGGTTCAAATCTTTGTCCAGGTCATGATAGAAACCAGTCTCATTATCCCACATCATTGAGTTGATACGGGTTTTCAGAGAAAAGTAGTTGCGTCTGTACTGGAAGCTGAGCTCCTTGTCGTTAAGAATGTCGCCAAGAGCAGACATGTGGGCGCAGTTGATTGCCATACATGCGTTAAAATCAACCGGATAATATGCCTTTTCACGAGGAGCGTTGAACATTGTGCTTGCGGCAGCAGGAACTGCATAAAGCCCGTTTTCCTGTTTGAATGTTGCGTCAATCCATGAAATGTATTTCTGGAGTACAGGCATTATCTCCTTAATGCGCTTTTTGTTTGCAGACTTATGGTAAAGGTTGAATTCTGCCCATGCGAACAGAGGAAGTCCGATTCCCTCCGGGTTGTCGGAAGAAAGCATAGGCTCATTTGTCTTTGTGTCGTAACGCCATCGGATTGCACCGTTTTCTTCCTGTCGTGCATAGAAATAATCTATGTTCAAATTCGCGTCATAATTTCTGTTCGAATAAACGAGGAAGAAAGAGGACAGAATGGACTCAAACTGATCGATTACCAGTTTATCACCAACAGGATACATGAAATATCCGTCAGAGGTCTTTTCCCCTGTTTTTGGATCAATCCAGTAGTCGGAAAGCATAGTCCAAGTTTTATTGTAAATGTCTACAAAATCCTGATCATAAAAATGGATTTTGGGAAAGTCGTGTTTGTTCACAAAAACTCCTAAATTTACATTTGCACAAAGAGCAACATTTTTTTTCAGTATATCACATTTTCAATTAAAACGGTATAATTTTCAAACTTTTTAGGAGATTTTCTATGTACCAATCCTTTGTTTATGTAGAGGCAAGAATTCAACTTCCACCGGTAAGCAGCGTTTTTTATACCGATGAAAAGACCCGCAAGATTTGTATAAACAGCCAGGTCCTTCAGCAGGTCTATGTACTGGCAAAAGCATTGGAATGCAAAATCTCCACCATCTCGGACATTGAGCACATTACGAACATTGCCCAGAACCTTGAGGAGGGCAAGAAAATCACCGGCTATTCCGTACGCATTGCAGAATACGGAAAAATAAACCTTCTGTTCCACAGCCACCAGAAAACAATCCACATTGAGGAAGTCAGGATTGAAGAAGATCTGGGGCGCCTGACCCACGCGAACGGAAACACAAGGATGGACTACTCCTGCGCCGGCTACCCGAGCATCCGGATACGGACTCAGGCAAGCTTTGAGCTTGGTGAGGAAGTCCACATCTTTCTGGATGAGCTGCGCCGGCTGACCCAGTACCTGAACATTGCAAATGACATGTGCAAAGACGGCTTTATCAGGTGCAATGCATATGTGGCTCTTTCAAAATACCCTTCGCTTCCGGACTATTATGTAAAGCTCCGCAACCTGAATTCATTCAACTTTGCAAGGAAGGCCGTAAACCACGAGCTTACCCGCCAGGAGAACATGCTTTCCGCCGGAGAGAAAATTCCAAGCGAAAGCCGCCTTTGGAATGAAGCAAAATCCTGCACAGAATCATTCCAGGAAAGGGATATAAACCGAGTGCGCTTTGAGCACCTTGATCCTCCACAGACAATAAACCTTGAGAGCGCGGAAAAAGAATTGATTTCCGCAGAAAACTTTGAGCTTCCGGAACAGAGACGCCAGAGACTGAAGAAACAGTACGGAGTCAGCCGCCTGCGCTCGGAATTTCTTTGCGACACAAAAGAGCGCGCGGACTTCTTTGAGAAAGTCTGCGCCCTTGGGGCAAATCCGTTGAACGCCGCCCACTGGATGGCAAGCGAACTGACGAGGCTTTTGAACAAGTCAAATCTTTCGCTGAAAAAGTCAAAGATTACCGAACAGCATTTCGCATGGATCATAAAGCAGCTGGATTCCAGTGACATCCACAGCGCCACGGCAAAAACACTTCTGCGGGCAAGCTTTGAGACAGGACATTCACCGGAAAAACTGATGAAAACCCTGAACATAAGCGAAATGAGCAACGAAAAGGAGCTCCTGCCTTATGTACAGAAAGTCATAAGCGAAAACCCTGAGCACTGCAGAAAACTGAAGAACGGCGAAATGGCTCCGCTGGAAAGCCTTACCGGTCTTGTCATGAAAGAAACCAGCGGAAAAGCAGTACCGCAAATCGTAAAGACCCTTCTTAAAAAAGAGCTGAACATCAGCGTAATCTATACGATTACAACCGGAGGCGCAATTTCTGCAATCAGGCATCAGGACGGAACCATTTCCAGCGGTGATTCTTCCGAACTGAAGCACATAGTAAAACGAATCTTTCCGGACGTACCGGTTCAGTTCACCTCTGCAGGCCAGTACCTCAGCGAGGAGCTTGAACCTTACAACTGGGCTGAACTAATTTCAGAAATAGCTCTCCGAATAAACGCCGGAACAGCAAGCGGCATCGTGGTTACCCACGGAACCTATACGCTTTCATATACCGCTGCCCTGCTTTTCTGGCTGTTCAGCGACGTTGAGGTTCCAATAGTAATTACAGCAAGCTCAACGCTGCCGTCAGAATCAATGGAAGCAGAAACAAACCTTCGGCTTGCCATAGAAACCGCATCTGAAAAGAAAGGCGGCGTATACGTTGTTTTTGAAGGAAAAATTCTTTCGCCTCTGAACCTGCATTTTGACCGCCCGGGAAGCTTCTGCAACTGGAACTTGAATGAGCAGAAATTCCAGGAAAGCGGCCCGATTGCAAACGTCTTTAATGGAATAGGAGAGATGGACACAGAAGTTCTTGGAAAAATACTGGTGGAAGCCAGCAGCAAAATGTTCATGTGCAGGCTTTACCCGGGATTCAGGAGCGACCTTTACAAGGACATCCTTAAATATTCAAAGGTTCATTCGATCTTTCTGGAAATGTACGGAATCGGTTCCGGCAATATAACGGACAGCGACTTTTCGCTTAAACCAATGCTTCTTGCCGGAAACAAGCGGGGAATCCGTTTTTACTGTACCAGCCAGCAGAAAATGACCCTGGACTTCTCCCAGTATGTAACAGCCCACGGCGTATGGCGTGAAGGAGCCGTTCCGATGGGATACCTTACCACTGAATCTGTAATCGCATTGTACTACGCATGCTCTATATGCGCGGACAACGATCAGGAGCTGGACGAACTCATGGAGCAGTACGCTTCAATCTACAGCTAGGATTCCTGTTAAAAAATAAAGAGCTGCCCTAGAAGTAATTAAAACTTCATCAAAGGACAGCCCCTTTCCACAAAGAGCAGGATTCAATTAGTTCTTTGCACGTTCTACGAATGAACCGTCACGAGTGTCGATTACAATTCGTTCACCGTCATTGATGAACAATGGAACGCGAACTTCGATTCCTGTATCAAGAGTAGCTGGCTTCAAAGATTTTCCTGAAGTATCGCCTTTTACGCCTGGCTCACAGTATGTGATTGTGCGTGTTACGTTTACAGGAAGCTCAATACCAACTGGTTTGCCTTCATAGAATGTAAGTTTTACTTCAAGGTCATCCTCTGGAGTGATGTATCCAGCGTAGTCGCCGAGATTTTCTTTTGGAAGCTCGAACTGTTCATAAGATTCCTGGTCCATGAATACGTATGTATCACCGTCGATGTAAGAAAGTTTTGTTACGTGGAAATCAAGATCTACTTCGTCAAACTTTTCACCTGCATCGATACCAAGATCCATTGTTGATTTTGTTACAAGGTTCTGTACGCGAAGGTTTGTAACCATGCCGGCGCGACCAGAGCGCTGACCGAGCATCTTCTGAACGATAAGTGGGTTGCCTTCGTACATGAATGCAGTTCCAACTTTTAACTGTGATGTCATTAACATAACTATATAACCTCAAAAAAAAGATTTACTGAATGTGTTTTTAAATTATACATGAAAAAGAAATAAAAGTCATCAGTAAAATTTCAGGTGAAATAAGAAAAAGCTGCCCTCTGAAAATTTCAGGTGTACAATAAGCGTTTCCAGTATATTTCCGAGTTTATAATTCAAAGGGGACAGTTATGACACATCAGAGCGCCTGCTTGCACATAATTCTTCTATAAAATCCAGCAGATTTTTTGCCAGGTTTCCGTTTTTCAGGAGACTTTCGGAAAAGGCTTTGAAACCCGGCTTAAGGGCTTCATAAGAGGAAAGGAAGTCTGTGAGGGCGGTCTCCAAGTCCCCTGGTTTTCCGTTGTAGATCTGCCAGCAGGTTTCCACTGTGCCAAAAAGTTCCGGGGAAAAGAATGGTTTCATGGCATCCAGAAGCGCCTGAACTTTTACAAGCTGGTAATCTTCGGTCTGGGGATAGGCATGCCAGAGGTAGGGAACTCCCCATAGCGCGGCCCTGCTCAGGCTGTCTTCGCCGCGGATAAAAAGCAGGCTGGAAGAACAAAGAAGGGCGTCCCATTCTGTCTGCGGAATGAAATTCAACGGCTCAAGCTCAAACAGGGAATCGGCAGAAGATGCTTTTTTTTCTGTATATGCCCTGTAAAAGGAATCGAAGCCTGCGCCCTTTGCAAGGAATACTTTTAGCTTTGAATTCTGCAGCTGGCGGCTGAATTTCTGAAGGGCGCTGACTGCCGGAGCCCAGTCTTTCGGATAGCTGAAAAATATTGTTTTAAAAACCGGGGGTTTTAGGGGCGGCTCAACTTGTTGTGCCCCCCTAGGCGAAGGGGTGGCGAGCAACGGAGTGTGAGCCAGGGGAAGGCTTTCCCCTCCCTGGTTTTCCAGTGATTTTACGAATGCTTTGTCTAAAATCAGACCGCCGGTTTTCGGGGTGAAGCCGGGCATGAAATTTATTTTTTTTACGCGGGAACTTCGGGTCAGGGAAAGGAGCTTATGAAAAGTTTCGGCATAGGGTTCCGCGGTAAGATAGTCGAGCATGATAATCTGGGCTACGTTTGGAATTGTTTCTGTAAAAAGCAGATTTTCAAGCCATTCCGGGCGGCCGCACTGAAAGCATTCAAGTATTATATGGGGCGGATTTTCGCGAAAATGTTCTGTGCACTCCGGCGAATCCCAGCGGAAAATCTGCCATCCGTTTACCATCTGAATGTCTGCGGCTGGATTTACTTTTGGTTCGAGAAGCGAAAAAGACTGCAGGTTGTCAACGACTATGCGAAGGCGGAGCTGTTCTGAAAGTTCCGAAAGGGCACGGGCAAGGCGGTAAACCACACCTATATCACCGAAATTGTCCACAACCTTGCAAAGGATGGTAATGTCTTTGGAATTGATTTCTGAACCCATGTCTGGATTTTATATTATGGAAAGAAGTTTGCAAAGACGAAATTGAGTTAAATCATCTCTTTATAAAAATACATCTGTGCGGTAAAATGTTGGAATGGAACAGTATAAGAAAGAATTTATTGATTTTATGGTTGAATGCCAGGTTTTAAAATTTGGCTCATTTACTTTGAAAAGCGGCCGTCAGAGTCCGTTTTTTATGAATGCGGGGGCATACGTTACTGGAAGTCAGCTTGCCCGGCTTGGTGAATTTTATGCGCACGCTATACATGACAATTTCGGCGATGACTTTGACGTTCTTTTCGGACCTGCATACAAGGGAATTCCTCTTGCAGTTGTAACGGCAGTAGCTTATTCAAGATTGTACGGCAAGGAAGTAAAATATTGTTCTGACCGCAAGGAAGAGAAGGATCACGGCGCTGACAAAGGTGCCCTTCTTGGATACAAAATCAAGGACGGTGACCGGGTTGTAATTATCGAAGACGTAACTACAAGCGGTAAATCAATTGAAGAAACTTATCCAAAAATCAAGGCTCAGGAAACTGCTGAGGGCGGAATTAAAATCGTGGGGGAGATTGTAAGCTTGAACCGCGAAGAAAAGGCCCCGGACAGCACAAAAGCTGCCCTTGATGTAATCACTGAAAAATACGGCTTCCCTGCAAGAGCTATTGTTTCTATGAGCGAAGTTGTTGATGCCCTTTACACAAACGGCGACAAAAAAATCATCACTGACGAAATCAAAAAGGAAATAGACGCTTACTATCAGCAGTACGGCGCATCTAAATAATGTCTGGAATGACCGCTGGAATTTATTTTCAGCGGTTCCCCTTACTTTAAAAGAGAAGAGTTACATAATCTGGAGCATGCTATGAATTTTCTTGAGGAAAGAATTTTAAAAGACGGAATCGTAAAAAAGGGAAACGTTCTTAAAGTTGACAGTTTTTTGAATCATCAGATTGACATTTCGCTTTTGGAGAAAATGGGTGCTGAATTCAAAAAAAGATTCGCAAACAAAGAAGTAACTAAAATCCTTACTATTGAATCAAGCGGAATCGGAATTGCCTGCATTGTCGCACGGTATTTCAATGTTCCGGTTCTTTTTGCAAAAAAAACTCAGAGCCTGAATGTTGACGGCGACAAATATTTTGCAGATGTATATTCATACACCCACAAATGCATGAATCATGTATTTGTCTCAAAAAAATACATCTCCCCGAACGAAAAAGTCCTGATCATCGATGACTTTCTGGCAAACGGAGCTGCTCTCCTCGGCCTTACGGAAATTGTACGCCAGGCAGGTGCGGAAGTAAGCGGCATCGGAATTGCCATTGAAAAAGGTTTCCAGGACGGCGGAAAGATAATCCGTGAAAAAGGTTTCCAGCTGGAATCTATCGCAATTGTTGATTCAATGGATTCTGCCAGCGGAAAAATTGAATTCCGCAAACAATAACTCCGGGGATGCCCCACGGCTGCATTTACTGCGGTTCATGAACCAATGCACCGTAAAGAAGCTTTTCTAGATTACGCCAACTCCGAAAGTAGACAAGTTGAAAAAATTACCCAAAGCAAATAGAATCATACTCGATATGAAGAGAATTATTTCAATTTTAATGCTGGCAGCGACTATTGCCAGCCTGGCAGCTTCACAAGCAAAAAAAACAGTAAAATTACCGGAGCAGGATATTGTCATTCTGTATACAAATGACGTTCACTGCGGCATCGAGGACAACATCGGCTATGCAGGGCTTTCCCTGTACAAGCAGGAAATGTCAGAACAGACTCCTTATGTCTCACTTGTTGACGCAGGAGACGCAATTCAAGGCGCTACAATCGGCATGATTTCAAAAGGCGGCTGCATCATCTCATTAATGAACGAGCTTGGCTATGATGTAGTCATTCCGGGAAACCATGAATTTGACTACGGAATGAAACGTTTTCTGGAGCTTTCAAAAAAAATTAAGTGCGGCTACATAGCATGCAACTTTCGAAGAGGGAATAAACTTGTTTTCCCGGCATATAAAATGATTTCCTATGGCAAAACAAAGGTTGCCTATGTAGGAATTGTAACCCCGGAAACCATCTCTAAATCAACGCCTGTATATTTTCAGGATGATGCAGGAAACTTCATCTATGACTTTGGCGGAGAGAACAATGCCGCAAAAATGATTTCCGACACTCAGCAGGCAATTGACGCCGCAAGAAAAAAGGGCGCAGATTATGTAGTTCTTGTAGCACATTTAGGCGAAAACGGTGTAACACCGGAAATGAGCGCGCCTTACCTGACAAGCCATATTTCCGGCGCAGATGTTGTAATTGACGGTCATTCCCATGAAGTTACGCCTGTCTTTTCTGTAAAAGACAAAAGCGGCAGGGAAATCCCAATCACTCAGTCCGGAACAAAGCTTTCCCACATCGGAAAAGTAACGATTTCGAAAGAGGGAATCATTTCAACTGAACTTGTTGATTCCGTTCCATCCAGAAACGGCTCCTCTGCTGACAAAAAAATCCAGAAAAGCATTGCGGATATGAAAGAAAACTTCTCTGCGACAGTCAGCAGAAAAATCGGCGAAACAGATTTCCCTCTTCTGGCAACTGACGAAAACAACAACTGGCTTGTCCGGGACGGAGAAACAAACCTGTGTGACTTCATTGCAGACGCATACCGGGAAATACTCGGAGCGGACATCTGTGTAATAAACGGCGGAAGCGTACGCTCAAACATTCCTGCCGGAGTCATTACCTACAACAACATTTTGAACGTAAATCCTTTTGACAACCTTATCTGCGTTGCAGAAGTGAAAGGTCAGACTTTGATCGACGAGCTTGAATTCGGCGCAAGGCAATATCCAAAACTAAGCGGCGGCATACTTCATTGCTCCGGTCTGAGTTACAAAATTGACCCGAAAGTTAAGCCTTCAATAGAAACCGACGAAAATATGTTCTTCCTTAAGGTGACAGGTCCTTATCGGGTTTACGACGTAACAGTAAACGGGAAGCCAATTGATCCTGAAAAAATCTATACTGTCGCAGGAATTGAATTCACACTGTTCTTCCATGGTGACGGTCACATGTTCTACGGAGCAAAACGCATACCTGGCAAAATAATGAAAGACCGGGATATTCTTATAAAATATACTGAAAATTTAGGCGGGAAACTGCCGGAAAAATACCGCAACAAAACAGGCGAAGGACGGCTTATAATCAGAGAAAAATAGATGAAAAAAAGCAGGAGAGCGATTTCAATTCCGCCCCCTGCTTTTTTTTCAGCCTTTATTTTACCCCGACAAATTCATAGCCCGCATCTTCCACTGCCTTTTTTACGGCAGCTTCGTCCAGAGATGAGCCGGACTTTATTTTGATTACTGCTGATTTTGATTCGTGGCTAGGGGAAGCGGATTCCACAAAGTTCAGGGCTTCAAGTGCTTTTTTCACGTGCATTTCGCAGTGCTGGCACATCATTCCGTTGATTAAAAGTGTCTTTTCCATATTTAACTCCTGTTTGGTTTTAATTTTGAAGAAATTCAGCCTGAGGGCGTTCGTTACTACGCAGAAACTTGAAAGGCTCATTGCGGCGGCTCCGAACATTGGATTCAGCTGCCAGCCGAAAAGTTTTACAAAGGCTCCTGCCGCAAGGGGAATGCCGATTACGTTGTAGATGAACGCCCAGAACAGGTTTTCGTGAATATTCCTTAGGGTTCCGCGGCTCAGGCGGATTGCAGCCGGTACGTCGGAAAGGCGGCTTTTCATCAGCACGACATCTGCCGCATCAATGGCAACGTCCGTTCCCGATCCGATCGCAATTCCGATGTCCGCTTTTTTAAGGGCAGGAGCATCGTTGATTCCGTCGCCGACCATGACGACCTTTTTTTCCTTTCCTTCCCCAGAGCCTTCCTGAAGCTGGCGGATTACGCTTTCCTTGCCGTCAGGAAGAACACCTGCAATAACTTCATCAACTCCAGCCTGCTTTCCGATTGCATTGGCAATCTTTTCGTTGTCTCCGGTGAGCATTACAACCTTGAGCCCCATTTCCTGAAGCTCGCGTACTGCAGCCGGACTGTCTTCCTTTATGGTGTCCGCAACGGCAATGATTCCCAGAAGCTTTCCATCCAGTGCAAAGAAGAGGGGAGTTTTTCCCGCTTCAGAAAGCTCGTTCGCCTTATTCCTGAGCTCATGGGAAACAGCAGCCTTCGTTTCGATGAAAGAAAGTTTTCCGCCGGAAAGAAGCTTTCCATTCAGGCGGGCTTCAAGTCCATTTCCTGGAAGATTTGTAAAATCCGTCACTTCTTCAGGCACCAGAGCTTTTTCCTCGCCTTTCATGACGATTGCTTTTGAAAGAGGATGCCCGCTCTTTTTTTCAAGGGCAAAGGCACTGCGAAAAAGTTCTGTTTCCTCATCTTCATCAGCAGGAATAATGTCCGTAACTTTTGGTTCGCCTTTTGTAATCGTTCCGGTTTTGTCCAGAACAACGATGTCAGCTTTTCCAGCTTCCTCAAGGGAAACCGCGGTCTTGAACAGGATGCCGTTTTTCGCACCCTTTCCGTTTCCTACCATGATGGCAACCGGAGTCGCAAGTCCCAGGGCGCAGGGGCAGCTTATGACAAGAACCGCCACAGCCCGGGTCAAAGCCGTTCCGAATTCAGCGCCAAGCAGGAACCAAACGATGAAAGTTACCGCCGCAATTGAAATTACCGCCGGAACAAAAACGCCGGAAACCCTGTCCGCAATTTTTGCAATAGGGGCCTTGGTCGCCGCAGCATCGCTTACCATCTGAATGATCTGAGAAAGGGTGGTGTCTTCTCCTACCTGAGTTGCCCGGCACTTCAAAAAACCCGACTGGTTCATCGTGGCAGAGCTTACGGAATCCCCCTCTTTTTTATCAACAGGAATGCTTTCGCCGGTAAGCGCAGATTCATTTACCGCACTGGTTCCTTCAATCACGATTCCGTCCACAGGAATATTTTCCCCGGGACGAACCACAAAAATGTCGCCTTTTTTTACGGCTTCAACAGGAACAGTCTTTTCAATTCCGTCCTCAAAAATCACCGCTGTTTTAGGCGCAAGCTTCATCAGTGACTTAAGGGCATCAGTTGTCCTTCCCTTGGATTTTGCCTCAAGAGTTTTTCCCACAGTGATGAGGGTAAGAATCATAGCCGCCGTCTCAAAGTAGAACTGGTGCATAAAGCGGAGCACAGCCTCCTCGTCACCGGAAACGACAGCTCCGGTCATGGCAAAAAGAGCCCAAAGGCTGTACACAAAAGAAGAAGCGGCACCCAGAGCCACCAGAGTGTCCATATTCGGAGAGCAATGAATCAGAGACTTGAATCCGCTTATAAAAAACTTCTGGTTTATGACCATCACGATGGCCGCAAGAATCATCTGAACAAGCCCCATTGCAACATGGTTCCCCTCAAGGAAGGCCGGTAATTTCCAGCCCCACATCATGTGCCCCATGGAAACATACATCAGCGGGACAAGAAAAATAACAGAAGAAACCAATCGTTTTACAAGAACCGGCGTTTCCCTGTCCTTGAGGGAATCTTCTGCTTCAGATTTTCCAGCAGCCCTGACCTTGGAACCGGCATTTTCCTTGCCAGAGGCCCCCACAGAAGCCTTTAGGCTTGCCCCATAGCCCGCGTTTTCCACCGCCCGAATGATTTCAGAATCCGGAACGTCGCCTTCAACTCCCATAGAATTGGTAAGAAGACTAACCGAGCAGGACTGAACCCCGGCCACCTTCGCCACCGCCTTTTCCACCCGCGCCGAACAAGCCGCGCAGCTCATTCCAGAAATGTTATATTGTTTCATTTTATATTCCTTCTAAGTTAGCGTAGTATAACTTTTTTCTGCGATTTGTTACAGTGAGTAAATCAAATAAACAGGAAAATCTAATTCTTGACATCTGTAAATAATATAGTCATAATATAGTTATATCTGTTAAAAGGAGAAGTTATGACTGCGCCGTTGTTTGATGTAAAAGCGAAATTCAGTGACTATGTGACTCAGGCGGAAAATGGTGAAGTAATTGAGATTACCAAACATGGAAAAACTTCTGCCGTGATAATCGGAATAAACGAATATAATTCTCTTAAAAAAACTTTTCAGCCGTCCTTTATTGAATACTTAAAAAAATGGAAAAATCAGACAGGCGGATTGAATGACAAAGAATACAGCGAATTAGAAAAAAATCTTGCACGAAATGTCGAAGTATATAAGCCGAAGGGGGATTTGTTTTGAGTCAGATTTACCTATTGGATACGAACATCATCTCTGAAGTTACAAAGAGAGAACCAAACCCGAACTTAATTGCAAATTTTGAATTTTATAACGGAAAATGCGCGATAAGCAGTATAACTTGGGTTGAACTTTTGAGCGGAGTATATAACTTAAATGATGGAAGAAAAAAACAGGATTTGCTTTCTTTTTTGTATGATTATGTTCAGCCGTGTTTTCCTGTCATTCCTTATGATAGTCATGCTGCCAGCGTTCACGGGGACTTAATGACACGATTGAAGGAACTTGGAAAACCTGCACCGCTTTTGGACAGCCAGATTGCTTCCATTGCCATTTCTAATAATTTGATTCTTGTTACTCATAATACGAAAGATTTTGAATGTTTTCAGAAAGTTTCAAATTTGATGATGGAAGACTGGATTTTGGAAAAATGATTGAAAAGGAGAAAAAGCTTGTTGGTAAACATCAAAACTGAGCGGCTTGAAATCTGTGAATTCACTCCCAATACCCCTTTGGCTCTTTTTGACGAAAAAAGTATGAGCCAGGTTGTAGAGCGGGTCCTTCCCCTGTGGAGAGCGGAGGGCATGCCGGAGGATTTTAACCGGCTTTATGTAGAAATGATTATCCGCACCAACATGCACCAGAATCAGGAGCAGTTCCAGCTTTCAGAAAACGGCGAGCTCAAGGCAATTGCTTTCTGCGCCCGAAAAACAGACGGAAAGGATAATTCATGGTACAACTCCACATGGGAGAAACTTCCGCAAAAGCAGAAGGAGCTTTTTTCCAAGGGCCGCTCATACCTTCTTCAGATGGACCAAAAAGTCTTTTCCATGATGAACGAAAACGACGTTAAACTCTGCCTTTTTGTAAGCCTTAAAGCCGGCTGGGGAAGCAGAATTTTCAACGCTTTGCTTTCCCATCTTAAACACACCGCCGCCACGCCCCATAACCTCTACCTTTGGACCGACGGCGAATGCGACGTGGACTGGTATTTCCAGAACGATTTTGAACTTGTCAGCCAGGAGGAATACAAGCCTTTTTCCACGGAGAAGGGGGCGTATATGACCTACATTTTTAGAAAGAAGTTGTAAATATTAAGAATATGTTCTGGATGTTTCAAAACATAAATCCCTGCTGAATTCAACAACTCATTCATCACCCCGCCCTTTTGTGCCCCTCTACTATTCTGCAGAAATATTCATGCACCAAAGTTGAATCGTTCAGCTCGGGGTGGAATGCCGTTACCAGCTGGTTTCCCTGGCGTGCTGCTACGATTTTGCCGTCCACTTTTGCAAGCGGGCGGGCATCTCCGTGCACTTCCTTGATAAACGGCGCACGGATGAATGTCATCGGCACTTTTCCTGCGCCTTCGAAATCTGATTCAGTGCAGAAGCTTCCGAGCTGCCTGCCGTATGCGTTTCTTTGGGCAGTGATGTCCATGGTCTTAAAATAAGAGCGGTCGTCGTTGCCGATTTTGTCCGCAAGAAGAATCAGACCGGCGCAGGTTCCAAACACCGGCAGTCCTTCCGCTATCAGTTTTTTCAACGGCTCATAAAGATCCAGCTCCCGGAGAAGCTTTCCCTGAACGGTACTTTCTCCTCCTGGAATTATAAGGCCGTCAAAGGGCTTTTCCAGATCCTTTTTCTGACGAATTTCAAAAGAAGAAACTCCGATTTTTGCAAGCATCTGTTCGTGTTCTAAAAACGCACCCTGAAGTGCAAGGACTGCTATCTGCATTTTATTTTCCTCTCTCTGCCATAAGAAGTTCTATTTCCTGCTCGTTGATTCCGACCATCGCTTCGCCCAAATCTTCCGAAAGCTCTGCAAGAAGTTTTGCATCTGCGTAATTCGTAACTGCCTTTACGATTGCGGCGGCACGTTTTGCCGGATTTCCAGACTTGAAGATTCCCGAACCTACGAATACACCTTCTGCACCAAGCTGCATCATCAGAGCCGCATCTGCAGGAGTTGCAACACCGCCGGCCGCAAAGTTTACTACAGGAAGCTTTTTGTGCTGGTGAACATACTGAACAAGCTCATAGGGAACGGCAAGTTCTTTTGCAGTGTTAAAAAGCTCGTCCTCAGACATTGAGCCGATTCTGCGGATTTCCGACTGCATAAGGCGCATGTGGCGCACAGCCTGAACAACATCTCCTGTTCCCGGCTCACCTTTCGTGCGGATCATTGAAGCACCTTCGTTTATGCGGCGGAGCGCTTCGCCCAAATCTTTTGCACCGCAGACAAACGGCACGCTGAACTTTGTCTTGTCGATGTGATATTTGTCGTCTGCCGGAGAAAGAACTTCCGACTCGTCGATGTAATCAATCTCAATTGCCTGCAGAATCTGAGCTTCTGCAAAATGTCCAATACGGCACTTTGCCATTACAGGAATAGAAACGGCTTCCTGAATTCCCTTTATCATCTTCGGGTCGCTCATGCGGGAAACACCGCCGGCCGCACGGATATCAGCCGGAATTCTTTCCAGCGCCATTACAGCACATGCACTGGCCGCCTCTGCAATTTTTGCCTGTTCCGGAGTAGTTACGTCCATGATGACACCGCCTTTAAGCATCTGGGCAAGATTTTTGTTCAATTCATATCGATTCTCTGACATATATTTAATGTCTCCTTGTTTTTTTTTGTTTTTTTTGAAATTATATGCATTGACTGGATATATTAAATATCCAGAACAAGGAAATTTTATATATGCAGAAGAAATCCGTCACAGAAAAAAAGGTTCCGCGCTACATTCAGATTTATGAACGGCTCAAACAGGACATAGTAAACGGAGACTACCCCTTTGGAACGCGGCTTTCTTCCCGTGAAACAATGGCGGCAGAAATGAACGTAAGCGTCATAACCATAAAGCACGCATACGAGCTTCTGTGCGACGAAGGCTATATTGAATCAAAAGAACGGAGCGGTTATTTCGTTGTATTCAGAAAAGAAGATGCTTTTGCTTCATCGGCCGTTCTAACAACCCGGGACTGGATACCGGTTTATAACAAGCAGGAACAGTCCCTGCCCTTTTCAGTTCTTTCAAAAACTATGCGCCGTGTGATGAATGACTATTCGGACTCAATCCTAAAACGAACGCCCAACAAAGGCGGACTTGAATTCCGGGAAGCAATCAGAAAATATCTTGCCAGAAACCGCAGCATACATGCAGACATTGAGCAAATCATCGTAGGTTCCGGCGCGGAATATCTGTACAGCCTTATTGTAGGAATTTTCGGCTCAAGCTCAGTTTTTGCCCTGGAATATCCCTCTTATCAAAAGATTGAGCAGGTTTACCGCATGGCAGGCGTAAAGTGCGAATTCCTTCCGCTGGGCTCAGACGGAATAGAAAGCTCAGCCCTGGCCGGCACCTCGGCAAAAATCCTGCACATTTCCCCCTACCGAAGCTTTCCTTCAGGAGTAACTGCGTCAGCTTCAAAAAAATACGAATACATCCGCTGGGCAAGCCAGAACGAACGCTTCATGATAGAAGATGACTTTGAATCCGAATTTTCAATGTCCCGCAAGCCGGAAGAAACAATGTTCGCCCTTTCAAACTGCGACAACGTAATCTACATGAACTCATTTTCCCAGACAATTTCCCCTTCACTGCGAGTAGGCTACATGGTCATTCCAAAATGTCTGGTAAAAACTTTTGACGAACAGCTTGGCTTTTATTCCTGCACCGTCCCGACCTTCGAACAGCTGGTAATAGCCGACCTGTTAAACAGCGGCGATTTCGAACGCCACATCAACCGAGTAAGAAGAAACAAACGCCGGGAAAACAGCCCGTCTAATTGAGACTTTTTGCACTAAAAATTATAATATAAGACAAGGAGTAACCAATGACTACAATCGAACAAAAAGCTGAACAGGCTGCTGAATTAAAACGAAAGGGACTCTGCAACTGCTGCCAGGCAGTAGTTAAGGTATTTGCAGAGGAGCTTCCTTGCGATGAACAGACTTTGCTCGCGGCATCCAGCGGATATGCGGCAGGAATGGGCTGCATGGAATCCACTTGCGGAGCCTTGATTGGTGCGGTTATGGTTGCCGGTCTTAAAAACGGCGGAAAAGCTGTTCCTCCAAAGGCCAGAGCTCTCTTTTCAAAGTTCAAGGAAGACTGCGGCGCAACGATTTGCGGCGACCTTAAGGGAATCAAAACCGGAAAAGTACTTTGCGAATGTGACCAGTGCGTGAAAAATGCAGTTCTGGCATTGGGACAGATTTAATTTTTCTAAAAAGGAATGTATCTATGGAAGACATCGAAGTTAACGGAAATATTTATAAAATTATAAAACTTTTAGGGCACGGAAAGGGCGGCTATTCCTACCTTGCAGAAAAGGACGGAAAGCCTGTGTGTCTCAAGCAGATTCACCACGAACCTTGCGATTATTATCAGTTTGGAAACAAGATTGAGGCTGAAAAAAACGACTACAACCGCCTGATTGCCGCAAATATTCCGGTTCCGAAACTCATTGAAATTGACGAAAAAAACGAACGGCTTGTAAAGGAATTTGTAAGCGGCAAAACGATTTTTGACCTTGTAAAATCCGATGCAGATATTTCGGGCAGCCTTGAGCAGGTCAGAAAAATGGCGGACCTTGCAAAAAATGCGAACCTGAACATCGATTATTTTCCAACGAATTTCGTCGTTTCAGATTCTGAGGAAAACAAGGGGCAGCTTTTCTACATCGACTACGAGTGCAACGGCTATATGGACGAATGGAGTTTTGAGAACTGGGGCATAAAATATTGGTCAAAAACCGAAGATTTTATGAATTATTTGAAACAAACCGAGAAAAAATGAAATACAGACTTTTGACCCCTAGCGATTACGACAAGATTTACGAACTTTGGAACTCAGTTGAAATGAGCCGCCGTGCCTTGAACCCTGTGGACGACAGTCGGGAAGGAATTACACGGTACCTTGAGCGGAATCCGAACACCTGTTTTGACGCCCTGGATACTGATTCCGGTTCAGAAAAAATCGTCGGTGTAATCCTTACCGGTCACGACGGCCGCAGGGGAATCGTCCATCATCTTTGCGTTCATCCGGACTACCAGCGTCAGGGCATAGCAAGCACACTTCTAAAAAAAGCCGAAGAGGCGCTTAAAGCTGAAGGCATTCAAAAAATGTTCGGGCTTGTTTTCAAGGAAAATGACAAGGCTAATGCTTTCTGGGAATCACAGGGCTATACGCTGCGCACAAACCTGAACTATCGCAATAAAAGTCTGAATAAAGAAATTCCGCAGGGAGAGTAAAATATGTTTCAATCATCCCATGGGAATCCGCCGAAAGTGTATTATCCTGCGCCAACAATACAAATATAAGAAATT
>JAFPCT010000214.1 GCA_017390125.1 Treponema sp. | reverse complement strand
AGATAAAAAAACTTTCCTCAAAAGTATTTTTCATTGAGCCTGAGGATCTGTCGGTCCTTAAGGAAGGAATAATCCTCCTTAAAAAGGCTCCTGAAGCTGTGGAGGAGTACAAGGAAAAAGCTGTAAAAGTTGAATTTTACTTTAACCGCATAGGCCTTTATTTTGTTACTGACCTGAAATTTGTTTCTTCTGGTCCTGCAATCGTAATTCCAAAGTACATTTACCGCATCCCGGAGGTGGCTGTTGAGAATAAATATGATTTTACTGCAGTACTGTATTATTCAATCACCGGAAAGGAAGTTTCATTTTTCTGTGCACCCTACAGCAACATTGAGCTTTTTTCTCGTCCGGCATGGAGTTCCATTGAACTTGAAAAACAGGAAGAAGCAAAGAAATATCTGGAGACAATGGTCGGCGCTGCCCGCAAACGGGGAAAAGCCGGCGACGGGATTCAGCTTATAAATGCCGCAAAGTATTTTGTTGAGAATAAAGACGCGAAGGTTGCAAGCATACAGGGAAGGGTAAATCCTTTTGACATTCTGTTCGTAAATCATGAGCGCATCATGCTTGGTTTTGAAAAAAATGATGCCGTGATTATTCATGAAGGAGAGGAATATGCACTTTCAATGTCCTTTGCAATAAAGGAAACTCCTTCAATCCTTCGGTCTGTATTCGTAACCTGTCTTGTAAACAATCTGTATGAGTCGGAAAATAAAAAACACCTGGTCGCAGACTGCATCTTTACGACCTTGAAGGAAGAAGACTGCAGGTTCCTTTACGAAAAGGCAACCAGCAGGCTGTTCATTTAGTTCTGTCCTTCGGCAGCAGGCTCTGGATTACGTTCCTTAGGTCGGTTTCCTATGAGGCTGGCAATTCCGTTCATGTAAGAAACGTTCTCGCAGACGATTTTGACAATCACCATGAGCGGAACGGCAAGAATCATGCCTATGAATCCCCACATCCATCCCCAGAAAGTAAGGCTTACCAGAATGACGAAAGGTGAAAGACCAAGGTTTTCGCCTTCTATTTTAGGTTCGATAATGTTTCCCAGAACAATGTTTATAAATGTCATTCCAACAAAGATGAAAATGATCGGAAAAAGAGTCGTTGGGTAGAATTGAATCAATGCAAACAGAGTCGTAAGTCCTACGGATATGATTGAACCGAAAGTAGGAATGAAGTTCATTATGAAAGCAAGAAAAGCCCACATTATTGCAAAGTCCAGTTTCATCGGTATAAGCAGAAGAAGCACCAGAATTCCAGTGGCAAGGGAAATGAAGAATTTTATGGAAATGTAGTTCATTGTCTCGGAAATTACCTTGTGCATGATTTTCTGTATGCGGTCAGAAAATTTTCCCTCTGAAAGAGAGGTGATACGCTCGTGGCCGTTCTTCATTTCCACAAGGAGAAAGATTGAGAAGAGCAGCACGATTCCGATGTTCTTTGAGGAGTAAAGGATGTCTCCGGAAAATGAGATTGCAGTTTTCTGTATGAATTCCCGCACTTTGAGCTGATCCCAGAGGTTGTCCACAAGATTTTTTTCTATGTCGAATGAAATCCTGAAGGTGTCGGCAAAAATCTTGTAAATGTACAGGAACCGGTCTTCGTATTTTGAATACTGTCCCAGAATCGTTGTTATGCTTGTTCCTACAATTGTGATGATGAGAAGCACTGTAATCAGAAATACTGCGGCAAAAATCAGGGTTCCCAAAACCCATGGAAGTTTTGTTTTTTCACTGAATTTACGTACAATCGGATAGAATACGCAGGAAAGCAGTATGGAAACTGTTACCGGAATCATAAAGCTTGCAGTAAGGTTCAGAATTACTCCGGTCGTGATTACTGCAAAAAATAGAAGGATGTAAAAAATCTGTTTAGAATAGTCTTTCTGTTCCATAAAAAAAACTCCGGCAAGGAATTTCCCTGCTGGAGTTCATTATATCATACAGCACCTGCATTGCAATAGATGTGGCAGTGCAGGAAAATATAAGGTTTATGTTATTTTTTTGCCTTAGGACTGATCTTGTCAAATCCGCAGAACGGAACCAAAACTTCCGGAATTGTTACTGAACCGTCTTCGTTCTGGTAGTTTTCAAGGATTGCAAGCATTGCCCGTCCTACGGCGATGGCAGTACCGTTCAATGTGTGGACGTACTTGTTCTTTCCGTCGTCGTCCTTGTACTTGATGTTCAGGCGGCGTGCCTGATAGTCGGTACAGTTTGAAGTTGAAGTAACTTCGCCGTATTCACCGCCGTTTCGTCCTGGCATCCATGCTTCAAGATCCCACTTGCGGTATGCAGGCGCACCAAGGTCACCGGAACATGTATCTACAACGTGGAACGGAAGTCCCAGACCTGTAAAGATTTCTTCTTCGATTTCCCGGAGCTTGTGGTGAAGCTCGTCAGACTGCTCCGGAGTAGAGTATACGAACATTTCTACCTTGTCGAACTGGTGAACGCGGTACAAGCCTTTTGAGAACTGTCCTGCAGCACCTGCTTCCCGGCGGAAACAGTGTGAAAGTCCGCCGTAAAGGAGAGGGAGCTTTGCCTTGTCAAGAATTTCCCCTGAGTGGTAGCCGCCTAATGTGATTTCTGCAGTGGCAACAAGACATGTTCCTTCTTCTTCGATTGCATATACGTTCGATTCGTTTCCGCGAGGATTGAAACCGATTCCCTTGAGGACTTCTTCGCGGGCAACGTCCGGTGTGATGAAAAGTTCGAATCCGTGCTTGCGGAGTGTGTTCAGGGCATACTGAATCAAAGCCTGCTCAAGGAAAACTGCCTCGTTCTTAAGGTAGTAGAATTTAGGTCCAGAAACTTTTGTTCCGCGGTCAAAGTCAAGAAGATCAAGTTCTTCTGCAATCTGAACGTGATCTTTTGGCTCAAAGTCAAATTTGCGCGGAGTACCAACTTTCTTCACTTCAAGGTTTTCTGTATCAAGCTTTCCGATTGGTGCTTCCGGGTGAATCATGTTAGGAATTGTGCGGGCAGCCTCATCAAGTGCCTCTTCTGTCTCTGCGACTTCTTTGTCCAAAGCTCCAAGTTCTTCCTTGATTTTCTTTCCGGCTTCAATAAGCTCAGCTCTCTTGTCGTTGTCAAGCTTCTGCTTCATTGCCTTAGCGTTTTCATTTCGCTTCTGCTGAAGGTCCTGCTGTTTTGTTACAAGGGCAGTGCGTTTGTCGTAGAGTTCAACTACTTTGTCTGCGTCTGCTCTTTCCGGATCCATGTTGCGGTCTATGATGTTCTTTTTTACGGCCTCAAGGTTGTCTTTTATAAACTTATAGTCAAGCATGTCATTCCTCTTGTAATTTTTGTTTTATTTTACTGCAAAACATATGATACAAATATTTTTACAGTTGTAACGATTTTTCCGTCTGAAGAAGTTTCCGTGGTGATTTCTCCATCTGAAATGTATGAAGCGTCACCGATTTTGCATCCGCTTGCTCCTGAAAGCAGGGCAGCTGTCTCATGAGCGTTTTTTACGGCAGCCGTTCTTGCTTCCCTCAAAACTTTTGTCTTGTCGCTTACAGAAAACTCAATTTTTCCAAGGCGAACCTGGCTTCCTGGAATCTTGCAGTCAACGATTGCCGGTACAAGCTCCAGATTTCTTGTAATGACCTTTACTGTCTTTCTTGCTTCGTACTGACTAGAAGGCATTGAAACAGCGCATTCCGACCAGCTGATGTCATTTTCACTGATGCCGACTTTCTTTACGCTTTCAATAAGGCGTGAGGAAAGAGTGTCGTTGTCCTGGGCAATCTGCTTTGCGCTCCAACCGGCTGTAACAACGGTGAATTCTACGGAAGCCATGTCAGCTGGTGCCTCCTGAGTTCCCGTTCCCGTTACGTTGATAGTCCTTTCCTGCACAGATTCTTTCTGAATGTAGCATGAATTGAAAAGCAGTGCGCTTAACAAAAGTACACACGATTTTTTTATCACCTTTTTCATAAGGCCTCCATATTTTTATCTTATGTTTATATAAAACCGCCGCAGGTATATGCTGCGTTTTTTTGCTTTGTCCCAGAATTTGCTTGCAGGATAGTTCTTTACAAGCAGGTCGTAGGATTCAACCGCATCCTTAATGTTCTGAACTGATGATTTTTCCTCAAGAATCTGTCCCTGAAGGAACAACCCTTTGTCTATGTTTTTTGATGCCTTTTCAAAGAACTTTGTTATTGCTTTAAGGGCGTTCTCATAATCTTTTGCGTCGTAGAGCTTCTGTGCAGCCTGAAGAAGTAAATCTTCCGTCATTTTCTCAAGTTTTTCGTCAGAAAAATTATTTTCCGCTTCCTTCTGCTTGAGCTCGACGCCAGATTTTGAAGAAGTCTTCTGGACAGGCTTTTGAACGTCGTCTGAAGGAACCTGAGCTGCTGCCGCAGAGTCTGTTGTCTGAATTGTAGTTGTTACAGTTTCTTCAGGCTCTGTTTTTCCTGCTGCAGGAGCAGATGTTTTCTGCTGGGCAGAGGCTGTCTTTCTGATCTGCTTTTCTTCTTCTGCCGCTTTTTCATTTTCCGCAGCTACTTCCGCTTCCTTCTGTCTTTTTCGTTCTTCCTTTACTTTTTCATGAGTAATTGAAACTTTTGGAGGTATGATTTCAGAATATTTCGGTACAGTAATATGTTCGCTGGAATCAGATGCCCTGTCCCCAACGATTACCTCAAGATAATCATCAATGTAGTTTCCTGTGAGTCCGTCGTTCTTGAAGAAGTGGAGCAGGTATTTTCCCGGAACGCGGGAACGGAGGGTAAAGCACTGGTCTTCGCCTCCAAGCTTTCGTCCTCCGAATACAAAATACTTGTTGCGGGAGTCAATGTTTCCTTCCTCGTCAATACAGCCCTGATAAATCCATCCTTTTCCAGGATAATATATGTCTATGAACTGATTCTTTGGAATTGAAACGGAGCGGGATGGTTTGATTTCTTCTGGTGCCGTCTCTTCTTCCTGTGCTTCATCTGAATTGCCGGATTCAGCTTCCAGATAGGTTCCGTTCTCAGTCTCAATTGCACTGTCTGCCTCTGTCTGGTCTGCGTCCAGGGAATTATCAGAAGTCTCTTCTGTATCCGCAGAATTTTCAGAATCTGCTTTTGAGTCGTCTTTCAGCTCCGCCTGTTCCTGTGATTCTGCGGAATTTCCTGTCTGAGGTGCAATTTCGTCTGCTGAAAATTCTGATGCGTCGAGAACTTCCGGCTCTTCTTCAATTGCCGGAGCATGAATTTCTTCCGGCGCCGGTTCAACTTCAATTTCAGCAGGAAGGTCTTCCAGTTCATCTGGAATGACTCTTTCTTCCTCAAGCTCCGGAAGTTCCTCTGCGGCTTCTTCCTGATTTTCCAAGTCTGTCTCACCGTTTTCTTCTGTTTCTGGCTCAGTTTCCGGCTGTTCTTCCTGTTCTGCCAGAGAATTTTCAGCTTCCTGAGGCGGAATTTTTTCCTGTGTCTTTGGCGTAGATGCACAGGAAAAGAATATGAGGAGAGCAGGTAAAAGTAAAAGGGCGTTCAATTTCTTTATGTTCATGGAGCGGCTCCGATAATTTCGTTTATCATTCGGTCGTTGGCCTTTCCCAATTTTTCAACTTCTTCTGAATCGGGAAGTGTGAACCAGTTTTCAACTTCTTCATCTGACCATTGTTTTTCAGTTTTTCTGCTGGTTATGTAGCCGGAAGGAACTACCGGTCCCTCCGGGATTAAAAGCGGCTGGTCGAGAACAAGTTTCTTAGCTTCAATGCGGCTTTTTTTCAAGGCTCTGGCTTTTGATTCGCTCTGAATCACAATGACAGAAAGAAGAATCAGCACAACAAGAAGCGACGCACATGCGATTGTCGCAATCTTTTTGTTTTCTTCGATGAGATCCCTTAAATTGTCAATGTATTCCTGAACGTCAATCATCTGGACTGATTATTCCTCTGAACCTTCGTTTTGTGCCGGTGCCGCAGGCTCTTCCAGAGCGTCTTCCTGCGCTGCTGCTTTTTCGGCTTCCTCAGCTGCCTTTTTTGCTTCTTTTGCCAGACGCCTTTCTTCGGCAAGCCGCTCAGCTTCTTCTTTCTTTATGCGCTCAAGTTCCGGATCTGTAATAGTCCCGTCCGGATTGTAGATGCGTTTCGGCGGTCTTGGCGGAATGAAGGTGTTTTCTTCCGGCGGAACGTCCTCTTCCACAAAGTCATCTGAAGCGCGGTCAACCTTTGCGCCGATCTTAATGTCTTCGTCAAGGCGGAGGGCGATGATTTTACTTACGCCGCTTTCCTCCATCGTAATTCCAAGCATTGTCGAGGCGCCCATAACAGTTTTCTTGTTGTGAGTGATTACAATGTACTGAGAGACGTTTGCGAATGTTTCAAGTGTGGTTACGAAGCTTGATACGTTCTTGTCATCAAGGGCGGCGTCAATTTCGTCCAGAAGACAGAACGGGCTAGGCCGAACCTGATAGGTAGCAAATAGAAGGGCTACCGCAGTCATGGTCTTTTCACCACCGGAAAGAAGACCGATGCTCTCAAGTTTCTTTCCCGGCGGCTGTGCAAGAATGTCTATTCCGCTGGTAAGTACGTTCTGCGGATCCTCAAGCCTGAGCTCTGCACGTCCTCCGTTGAAAAGGCGGCGGAACATGTTGTGGAAATTCTTCTTGATCTTGTTGTATGTCTCAAGGAACATTTCAGAAGATTTTGACTTGATTTCTTCGCTTACGCGGATAAGGTTGTCAAGTGACTTCTGAGTGTCCTCGTAATTTGCTTTCTGTCTTTCGTAGCGGTCCTTTACCTCGTTGAATTCTTCCGGAGCCATCAGGTTTACCTGACCGCAGGAACGGAGCTGTTCTTTTGCTTCTGCAAGGAGCTCTCTGAGTTCCGCTGTCGGTTTTGTGATTTTGTACATGTGCTCCTCAAATTCCATGAGGTCGCGGCTATGCTGTTCCTGGAAATTCTGCTTAAGGTTGCGGATTTCCGTGTCGCTTGAGTTCAGGGAAAGGGTGAGCCGTTCAAACTGTGCCTGGCAGCGGTTCTGCTCCTCCTGTTTTTTTATAAGCCGGTCTTTCTTTCCGCTTACATTTGAATTGTTTTCTGCAATCTGTCTGTCAAGCTCTTTGAGCTCATCTGCAAGTTTTAAACCGCGGTGTTCTATTTCTGCGAGCTCAGACTGAATTTCCTCAATCTTTTCGTTGATTTCCTCTGCATTTTTATTTTCATTGTCCAGTTCTTCGTCTGTGGAGCGGAGAGTGTTCTGTTCTGAAACAAGGTTTCGTCTGAGCAAACTTGTCTGCTGAAGCGCTGCCTGAATCTGGGTTTCCATCTGAGCCTTGTTTACCCTGAGGCGGTTGCAGGTTTCTTTGTATTCGTCAATTTTTACTGCAAGCTCAGAATTTTCTGTGCGCAGGCGTTCGTTCTCATCATTTATGCCCGCTATGCTCTCATGGTTTTCAGAAATTTTGCCGTCAATTTCCCGCTTTTTGGTCATGATTCCTTCAGGTGAAAGGAATTCTGTGATGAAAGCCGGACTTGCCTTTTCGTATTCCGAAAGGTTGCTCTCAATTTCAGAAATGAGGTTTTCTGCCTCAGCAAAAGCTTCTGCGGCTTCCTTTACGCTCTTAAGGCTGTCTTCTCCGCTGTGGGACTGAGATGCAAAGTCGTTGAATACGTTCTTTCTGCCTTCTGCAAAAATTTTAAGACGGTTTACGGAATTAAGGAGATTTTCCTTTGCTTCCTGCATTGCCTTGCCTGAAAAACCTGCGTCCTTGAGCTTGGAATCAAGCATGGTAACAATGTCTTCTGTGATTGCAGCAAGCTCTTTCTGCAGCTCCTTGCGCTCTTCATCAAGAGAAACAATCTTATCCCGGTTCTGGCTTACTTTCTGTTCATTTGCAGTAATCCGGGTTCCTGCAGTCGCAATGCTTTCCTGGAAGTCAGAAATATTTTTCTCAACTTCGGTAAGCTGCTTTTCTTTTGAGTGGAGCTCTGCTTCCTGTTCGTCAATTTCATCCTGAAGATTTTCAATGCTTTCTTCAATCGACCGCTTCCGGATTTCAAGAGTTGCGATCTTTTCTTTTATTGTGCGGGCCTGGCTGTTGAACTGGTTCGAAAGGTCAAGCTTTCCGCTTTTTTCCTGCTGGATTCTGATAAGTTCTGCCTGCATGGAATAAACTTTTTCCTGCATTTCCTTAACTTTATCCATGTTCTCAGAAATAGTTTCCTGAATTTCTTCGATCTCAGCCCGGACCACATCCCTGCGTTTTGTAACTTCCTCAAGTTCCTTTTCATGATGAACTTTGTCTGTTACGAAATTCTTGAGGCGAAGAAGGGCAATATCCAGCTCATAATTGAATATGTCTTCTTTTACCTTGCGGTATTTGATTGTTTTTTCTGCCTGAACTTTGAGGGAATCATAGCTTCTCTTTATTTCTGCCATTGAGACTTCAATCTGCTGCATGTTAAGGCGTGTCTGCTGCAGTTCTCGTTCTGCAATCGCAACTTCGGCCTTTGAGCGGCTGATTCCGGCTGCCTCTTCAAAAATATAGCGGCGGTCTTCCGGTTTGCTGGAAAGAATCTGGCTTACCTGTCCCTGTTCCATTATGGAATAGGATGACTTTCCTACACCGGTATCCATAAAGAGCTTTATAATGTCACGGCCGCTGGCTTCCCTGTTGTTTATGAAATACTGCTGCTCTCCAGAACGGTAAAGGCGGCGTTTGATGGAAATTTCAGCTTCTTCCATAGGAAGAAGCCCGTTTTCATTGCTCATTGTGAGGGTTACTTCTGCTACGTTAAGTGCCGGTCGTCTTTCTGTTCCGTTAAAAATTACGTCTGTTTTTTCTGCCGCACGAAGATTTTTTGCCTTGTTTTCTGCAAGAACCCATTTGATGGCATCTACTACGTTGCTTTTTCCGCATCCGTTTGGTCCAAGAAGGGCCGTAATTCCGTCTGCAAAATCAATGTGGGTTCGGTCGGCAAATGATTTGAATCCAAATATATCAAGACTTTTTAAAAACACAGAAACCTCAAGTTTATTAACAGTGAATTATCATTATACTGATTTAGTCAGTTCATTTCAATTATATGAGCGTGGCAATGACTTTGCCTTCCCGAACTTCTTTCGGGTAAACGGTGAAGCCCAGCTTTTTTTCAAGCAGGGCAAACTGATTAAGCTCGTATTCGTCGCCAATAAGTACGTTTATGCCTTTTTTTCCGGCTCGTGCCGTTCTTCCTGCCCGATGAATGAAAAAATCCGTGTCCCTGGGAAGATCCATTTGAATTACATGGGTTATGTTCTGAATGTCCAGGCCTCTGGCTGAAAGGTCGCTTGTAATGAGAATTTTTGCTTTTCCGCTTCTGAATT
>JAFPCT010000213.1 GCA_017390125.1 Treponema sp. | reverse complement strand
GGAAATTCTTTTCAAATATTTCTGTGATTTTGCCAACACCCTGGCTAGGATAAACGATCTGCTGATCGATCTGAAATTTTGTTTCGCTCATAATATTCTTATTATACCATAGAATTGTTAAAAATTCAAATTAACAATGAATTTACAGCTGGACTCCGGACTTATTCTCCAGAACAAGATTGAAAATAAATTTCATATGCCGTATATTTGATAGCAGATTTTTTAAAGGATTATAATGGAAAATAACGAGATTTTGGACGATGAGATCGTTCCTATTGAAATGCAGGTTGATGTTTCGGAGACAGAAAAAGCAGAGGATGACTCAGAGATTGGTTTTGAAGATTTAGGATTGGACGAAGAGACTCTTGCTGCTGTTGCAAAAAAAGGTTTTAAGGTTCCCTCTCCGATTCAGGTGCTGGCAATTCCTCGGCTTTTGAATGGAGATGCAAATATTATTGCCCGGGCCAGAACTGGAACCGGTAAGACTGCTGCTTTCGGGCTTCCGATAATTCAGAAAGTTCGTGGTATTCATGGCGCTGTAAAGGCTCTTGTTTTGGAACCGACCCGCGAGCTTGCGATTCAGACTTGTACGGAATTCCAGTCTTTTACAGACGGAAAGAATCCACGTACATGCGTTCTTTATGGAGGCGCTTCCTATTCAACTCAGATAAAGGAACTGAAGCGTGGTGTTGAAGTTGTTGTTGGTACACCGGGCCGCATTCAGGATCACCTTGAGCGTGGAACCCTGGACATAAGCAAGATTGACTACTTCATTCTTGATGAAGGCGACCAGATGCTGGACATGGGCTTTATAGACGACATTGAGGCCATTTTCGGTCAGGCAAATCCTGATGCCCGCATACTTCTGTTCAGCGCGACAATGCCGGAACCTATTTTGAAAATTGCCGGAAAATTCATGGGCGATTATGAGATTGTTGAAGAAGAAGGCGTCTTTGACGAACCTCTCCTGATTGACCAGAAGTTCTGGATCGTAAAGGAAAGCGACAAGATAAATGCCCTCGTACGTCTTATCGATATTGCAGATGATTTCTACGGAATTGTATTTACCCAGACAAAGAGCGATGCCGATTTTGTAACCCGCATCCTTGATGAAAAGGGATTTGATGTTGCCGCTTTGCACGGAGATATTGCACAGGCTCAGCGAGAGAAAATCATTGCCCGCTTCCGCTCAAAGAAAACTCGTATTCTTGTTGCAACCGACGTTGCTGCCCGGGGAATTGATATTTCCGGACTGAATCACGTCGTTAACTATTCGCTTCCTTTTGACGGAGCAACTTACGTCCATCGAATCGGACGAACAGGTCGTGCCGGAAGCCAGGGAACTGCCGTTACTTTTGTAGCGCCTCAGGAAACTAGGAAGCTTGGCTATCTTCGCCGGGCAGTTTCAAAGGCCAGCAAGGGTGAAATGAAGGAAGAGGAAATTCCTTCAGTGGAAGAAGTTCTTGCAAAGAAAAAGACCCGCATTTTTTCTGATCTTAAAAAGAAGCTCGGGCTTGAAAGCGAGGAACCGGAAGAAAACAAGGCTGAGCTTGCAGAAGAATCTGTGATTTCAGAACCAGTAACTGACGCGGAAGGACAGGTTTCTGAAACTGCTGATGTG
>JAFPCT010000212.1 GCA_017390125.1 Treponema sp. | reverse complement strand
TTATTATGCGGACAAGATTTTCAAGTTTACGGCGGCTTTCAGCAAGGAATTCCTGGCTTTCCTTCTGGATTCCGGATTTAAGCTCAAGCTCTTTTGCCTTAAGTTCCAGAGTTTTCTCTTCGTTGCGGAACGCCTTTTCCTCAAGCTCTTCCTGCTTCCTTTCAAAATTCTGAGTTAGGGAATCCAGTTCGGAATGCTTTTCCGTAAGTCCCTTTATCAGCGCTGAGACGTCCGTTTTTTCAGAAACAATGTATTCCCGGGCTTTCTGTACAATATCTCCCGGAAGTCCTGATTTCTTTGCTATGTCCAGAGCATGACTTTCACCTGGAACCCCCATCAAAAGCCGGTATGTAGGGCTCAATGTATCCGAGTTGAACTCAACGCTTGCATTTATGCACTGCGGATGAGTGTAGCCGTAATTTTTTATGACGCCCTGATGGGTTGTAATCAGAACAAAAGCTTTCTTCTCAATCAGGCGGTCCAGGACAGCCATTGAAATCGCCGCTCCTTCCTGCGGATCAGTACCGCTTCCCAGCTCATCAAGAAGAACCAGTGAATTTTCGTTCACATTTCGGACAGCACGGGCAATATTTTTCATGTGTCCGCTGAAAGTTGAAAGACTTTCGTCCATGCTCTGTTCGTCGCCGATATCTGCGAAAATTCCGCTGAAAAACGGAAGCCTTGTACCTTCTGCAGCCGGAACTGGAAAACCTGTCTGATTGAGCATTGCAAAAAGTGCAATTGTCTTGAGAGTTACGGTCTTTCCTCCGGTATTAGGTCCTGTGATTATAAGAATTCGCTTTCCTTCAATGAATTTTACGTCAATCGGAACTGCTTTTTCTCCCAGAAGCGGGTGACGGGCCTGAATGAGCAGAAGAGGATTTTCTGTACAGTTTTCTGCAAATACTCCGGAACGGCTCTTTCCCCAGGCAGCGGCGGCACGGGTAATGTCCAGCCTTTCCATTATTTTAAGCGCAGACTTAAGATCTTCTGAGTACGGGCGAATTTTAGAAGCAAGCTCCACAAGGATTTTCCGGATTTCAGCAGAGAGCTCAAATTCTGCTTCCACAAGCTCGTTGGAGCACTGAACGGCTTCGTCCGGCTCAACATAAACTGTAAGTCCGCTCTGGCTCACTTCATGAATTATGCCGGGCACGCTTGCCCTGCGGTTGCTCTTTACTGCAAGAACCTGACGTCCGCCCCGCAAAACCGGAACAGTTGACTCCAGCACATCTGCGTATCTGGAATTGGAAGTAAAGGACTGCATTACTCCTTTTATTCGGGAATTCAAATTTGCAATTTTTTCCTGAATTGCCCGGATCTGCGGCAAATCACGCAAAAGGCCGTCAGGCGTAATTATTCTGAAAATCGCGGCAGACACGGCACCCAGATCCGGAAGGAGCTTTACAAGCTCAGGAAGAGCCTTTAATCCCAGCTCGCCTTCCGCAGATTCTATAGCACCGCGCACATTGTAAACGGAATTGCAGAATCCGCCCAAATCTCGGGTCTGGTCAAGAGTGACGGCCGCCCCTTCGACTGAAACAGCCTTAAAAATATTGTATACAGGATTCCAGCCGGAAAGCGCAGAAGAGCGGGTCGTGTTCAGGTATTTTATCCATTCACGGCTCAAAGCTTTTCGGCTTTCAATCTCCTCAACGTCAGAAAAAGGTTCCAGCCGGTTCATCATAAAGCGCGACTCTTCTGCCACGCACAAAGATGCAACTTCGTCACGGATTCTGTAATAGTCAAGTTCTGTAAGGGTCTTTTTGTCCATACTGGTCTCAGTCGTCCCAGCTTCCGGTCTTTATCTGATCACGGATTCTTTTCCAGCTTTCGTAGCGCTTTTCGCTTATTTCTCCGTTTTCAACAGCCTGCTTTATGGCGCAGTCCGGCTCATTTGTGTGGGTGCAGTCAAGCCCGAATTTGCACTTTCCGACAAAAGGCTTGAATTCCCTGAAATACAAGTGAAGGTCATCGGCCTCTATTCCGTGAAGCATGAAGCGCCTGATTCCCGGTGTATCGATTATGGAAGCAGTCTCTCCGTTCACTCCGCCGGTAAATGCTGTATTCAATTCAAGACGGTTCAGAGTACCTTTTGTCGTAGTATGGTTTCCGCGGCCATATTTTTTTGAAAGGCTTCCAGTTCTCAAAACGCAGGATTCATCCAGAACATTTACAAGGCTGGATTTTCCAACTCCGGACTGACCTACAAAGGCACTTAATTTATCGCGGATAAGCTCAACAAATTCTGATACGCCTTCTCCGGTTTTTGCAGAAATGCGCATTACCCGGTAGCCCAGATCTTCCCAGATTCTCAGGTGTTCCTCTGCATCAGGATTGCTTGTGATAAGGTCGTATTTATTGCAGACGATTACAGGCTCAAGACCCTGCATCTCTGCCTGAGCAAGCTCACGGTCAATAAATCTAGGGCGGAAAGGAGGCTCATCAGGTGTGGTTACCAGAATCATGTAATCAACGTTTGCCGCCAGAAGCTGAGGACACCTGCCCTTTACATTCCATCTGACAAATTCATTTTTCCTTGGCACAAGAGACACAACCTGCCCCTTGTTTTCATCCATGCCGTCAGGTTCGATTTCAACAACATCGCCCGGAGCAAGGGGATTGTAATATTCCTTGTCAGACTTGAGCACCTTGCCTTTTATAGAGCAGCTGCGCGTTATTCCGTCATCACATTCAACTTCAAAAACATTATTAGTTCCCGCAAGAACAGTACCTTTCATATTCTTCAATTATGAACTCTAAACCGTGATTTTTCAAGGCAAACGTCTTGAAAATTTCATCAGCATGTAAATTTTAACATATCCATGCTGCGTACAATTTTGAAAAAATAATTTTTTTTTTGCAAAATTGTATTTATTCATTTCTGTATTTTCATTATGATTTCCCTTATCGTTCGAAAAAACTGGGTTCTCTGAAAATCGGCGATAGAGCAACTATAATTTACTGGTGGTACAGCCATGTACAATCGTAAAGATTATGTAAGCGACCATGATTGGACTCGCTTTTTGGATTTTTCGAAGGATTTAGAAACTCCGAACATCGTCATCAACTTGAACAAAATCAAGATGAATTTCGTGAAGCTCAAGAATTCCTTTCCCTACGCAAAAATTTTCTATGCAATCAAGGCAAATCCGGGCGAACCGGTATTAAAGATGCTTGCTGAAATGGACTCAAGTTTTGACATTGCCTCACGCTATGAGCTTGACCTCATCAAGAAGTTCGTCAGCGATCCTGAACGCCTTTCCTATGGAAACACAATCAAAAAAGCAAAGGACATCAAATACTTCTACGAAAACGGTGTCCGCCTTTTTGCGACAGACAGCAAAGATGACCTTAAGAACATTGCAGAGAATGCTCCTGGCTCACGGGTATATGTCCGCATCCTTGTAGAAAACTCTGATACTGCGGACTGGCCGCTGAGCCGCAAATTCGGCTGTCATCCGGACATGGCATACGACCTTCTTGTCCTTGCAAAGGAACTTGGTCTGAACCCATGGGGAATCAGTTTCCATGTAGGAAGCCAGCAGCGGGATATCGGTGCATGGAACGATGCCATTGCAAAAGCAAAATACCTCTTCAACTCTCTTGAAGAAGAAGAAAGCATCCGGCTTCAGATGATAGACATGGGCGGCGGTTTCCCGGCTTCTTATGTGGAACCTACGAACGACCTTTCCGTATACGCTTCCGAGATTACCCGATTCCTTACAGAAGACTTTGGAGACGAGCTTCCGGAGATTATTCTTGAACCGGGCCGAAGTCTTGTAGGCGACAGCGGAATTCTTACCAGCGAAGTCATTCTTGCTTCCAGAAAAAACAATACCGCTTTGACCAGATGGGTTTACATTGATGCCGGAAAATTCAACGGCCTTGTAGAAACAATGGACGAATGCATCAAATATCCTTTGATTACGACAAAGGACGGAGACAAGGAGGGCGAAGTAATCATCGCCGGACCGACCTGCGACAGCATGGACGTAATGTACGAGACAATAAAATACAAGCTCCCGATAACCTTGAAACAGGGAGACCGGATCTACTGGCTTTCTACAGGGGCTTACACCAGCACCTACGCATCAGTTGCATTCAACGGCTTCCCGCCGATTAAAACATATTTCATGTAGGAAAACTTATGGACGAAGTAACGATTTACACTGACGGCGGATGCTCTGGAAATCCCGGCCCGGGAGGCTGGGGCGTAGTCGTTATCTATAACGGAACTGCAAGGGAACTTTCCGGCGGCGAGCATGAAACTACAAACAACCGCATGGAGCTTACTGCGGCAATCAATGCCCTTTCCATCGTAGTAAACACACCTCAGTTCGCAGGGCTTCCTGTAACCCTGAACATAGACAGTCAGTATGTAAAAAACGGAATCACTTCGTGGATAAAAAGCTGGAAGGCAAAGGGCTGGAAAACGGCCGACAAAAAACCTGTAAAAAACAAGGATTTGTGGGAAAAGCTGGACGCCTTGAATTCACGCCTGAAGGTAAACTGGAACTGGGTAAAGGGCCATGCAGGGATTGAGTACAATGAAGTCTGCGACCAGCTCTGCCAGAAACAGATAGCCCTTCACAGATAATCAGAAAAAAAACAGGCAACTTCATTTTTTTAAAGCAAACTGCGTTATATATTGCATGAGACATAATCTTTGCAAATGCGCAGTTTTTTTCATACTCCTTCTTTCTTCCTTTTTTTCCGCCTGCAGTACAGATACCTTTCAAAAAACAGAAGTCCTCCTGAAATTCCCGACCTGGCCGCCGGCAGACCCATGCCATGCAGATTATCCGCCCTTGGACAGCTGGTACGTTGTTGTAAACTACGGAAACATCTGCGTTGATTTTTATATGCCGGCCTTCGCAGAAGGATTCCCGGTTCAGCTCAACGGAAACGAACCTACAGCCATACTTGCCTATCCGGTAACGTACAGCATGAAAATTTTTAATCCCAGCGGAACTGTCCTGCCTTTATGGGAAAACCTTGGCTGGCAGACAGGATTTACAGCACTTATGCTGCACAAATTTTACCTTATGAACAAAAACACAGATGACATCAGCTTTTTCAGCCAAAAAATCAACTGGAAGAAAATAAATGATACAGTCAGCGAAAAAAGCCTTTCTTCAGGTTTTTCCTACAATCCCTTTCTCTTGAACCAGGAAAAAATTCTCAGCAGTCTTAATTCACTGGAACTGTCCGCACAACTTTTTACGCTGAAAAAATGTTCCTCTGTCTCCCTTGACCACTTCAAGGATCAGAAAATGGGAACATACCTTTCAGGCTATATTCCTCAGAATACAATTTCCGCCCTAACCGGAACCGTTACGGTCAGCAGGAGCGTTCCCTCAAAATTCCTCTGCATTTCGCCCGAACCAAAGATAGTCCTTGCCCTTCTGGACAGCTCAGAAATTCTCTCAGTTAGCTATGATGATTTACCGATAAAATGAATATGATGAAAAGACTCAGATTTTTTTACTGTGCGTTAATTTTCTCTCTGACACTTCTGAACGTTTCCTGCAGAAAGGAAAAAAAGACAGCTTCTGCCGCAATTGTTCAGGAAACACCTTCACGCTACACATGGTACTATTTTTCAGAAAACACATACAAGAAGGCGGAAAAACTCCCTCTGGTTCCCGCATCCATATCAAAACCTTGGACAGAGGCAGTACGCATTTCTTCCTGCGGTCTGGAAGATTCCAAAACCACTGAAAATCCAAAGGGGTTTGCAACTGTAAACCAATTGGGAATGCTTGTTTTCCAGGGCGACAAAATAAACTTTGTAAATGACTCAGAAATCTTTAAGGGACGGACTGCCGGAAACCTTGTATTTGCCGGGGAAGTTCCGGTCTTCTCCGTATATAAATCAACGTTCTTCAATGAATCGATTTCGGCTTATCAGAAAACCCATCCGTTCCTGGTTCAGTTCAACTCCGAGCAGAACGTATTCTATCCAATGATAAACATTGAAAATCTTGGGCTTGATGAGTCAAGCGAAATTACAGACTTTATATTTGACGGTCAGTTCTGGACCTGCAGCATCAAGAAGAACAGTGCTGAAAAAGTTGATTTTTCATACCTTACCTTCCAGAGCAAGGAAGACATTACCCTGTTAACGCCTTACAATGCACAACGAATGCTCCACATTTCTGAAACAAGCGTGGATTCATTCAGGAACGCAAGGAAGCCCCTTGATTTTACGGCTGCGCCTGAACGACTCAAAAAGCTGCTCACCACCGTACCGTCGGACATTGAATTTTCAGTTTCCGTGCAGACAGTTCAAAGCCATTCTCCGAGAATTTTTTCCCGGACAAAAAAATCATCTTCAGGACAGGAGATGCTTTCTGCAAAAGCCCTGATTTCAGACACGTGGATTGCATGCCTTTTTGAGGACGGAACAATGTACCTGAACGGCGCTCTTTTTGAAAAAAACATTCTGAACGGCGGAAAAACAATGGGTATAAAACTTCCGAAACTTCCTGTAAACTTTGTCTACGGAGACTTTGTAATAACAGGCACAACTTTGTATGCATCTTGGGAAGAAACTGCATTTTACAAGACAAAACGCAGCGGCTTCATAAGCGTGAACCTGGATGAGGTTTTATACAGACGATGAGAAAAATTATTCTGATATTAACGGCCATAGCAGGCCTTTCGGCAGTGACATTTGCTCAGGAAACGGCTGTCCCGGAGACAGCAGCCGCACCTGATTCTGCCGCCATACAGACCACAACAGATGATTCTCAGGAAACAGAACAGGAATCTGAAGCAAAGATAAAGAAAACAAGAAACATTGATTTTTTCCTCTGCTTTGAGCCTGCACTTATAATCAACACGGGGGACACCTCGGAAAGCGCAGTCTCTCCAATTGTCTACCCCATAAGTTTCGGAGCTGTTTTCTTCAAGACAAAACCTGTCACCTTTCAGCCGCGGCTTTCTTTCTTTGCCAACTACTACCTGTGGGAAAACGACAAGGCATATCCTGCAGAAATTGAGAATCGTACCGCAGCCGTATTTTCATTCCTCCTTGATCTTCCGGCTGTCTATACCCTTAATCTGAAGGAAAAGCACCACATGGATTTTGCCTTTGGACCTGCATTCAATTTCCGCATAATAACGCTGGCAAACGGCGTAAGCGGCTCCGACGCAGGCTCTACAGGAACGGCAGACGGCGACGTCAGCGAAATCCGAAGCTATCTCTGGGGAAACGGTAATTTCGTATACCTCAGCACATACACCTCATACCTATACTCCGTTTCAGACAGGCTTCAGGTGGGACCGGAGTTCCGCTTTTACATTTCTTGCGGACAGCTCTTTTCAGGAAACGGCTTTGATTCTTCCATGCTTTCCCTGGGTATAAAGGCTAAATTCTAAAAAAAAGTCATAAAATCCTCATTTTCTGCCGATAATCGAAGTATGGATGAAAATTTGGAATTTAAGGAACAACTTAAAAACGCAGTGCAGGAAAAAACTGAATGGTTCAACCAGGTTCAGCTTTCCAAAATGCTTGAAAATTATCATCTTCTCAACACATGTGTACGGAATATCTACGACGCTCTTGTAAAAAAAGCGCTCATTACGCCGGATCCTTACAAGGGAGAACGAAAGATTTCGGAAATCTCTTCGCCGGAAGCAACTCCTTACATTGAGAACGAAAGATCCGTCATCATCGGCGCACGCTTTTCTGAATACGAAAGCATGCTGGACTTCATCTGTACCTATGTAAAATTTTCCGTAGACTACCTTACAATTCCGCGAATCAAGCAGCTGAATGACTTCAACAATGTCTTCCAGTGGACAAACATGACCTCAAACAACGCAAAAGTAAATACCCGCGGACTTGCAATGCTCATCCAGGAAGCAAAGTCGAACGCTTCCCAGCTGCAGCTCAGTCTTTTTGCAGATTCTGTAGCAAAGAGCAGCAGCGCTGTAAACGAGATCACAGCAATCCTCAAGGAACTTTCTGATTTCCAGCGTGAGGTCTACAAGCTCCAGATACGCCTTAACTTCTACAATCATCCTCATTTTGACAAGGAAAAGGCATTTGCTTCTGCCTCAAGCCT
>JAFPCT010000211.1 GCA_017390125.1 Treponema sp. | reverse complement strand
CCTGAGACAGCCGCCTTAAAAGGGCGGTGCTCTACCTACTGAGCTAATAGCCCATCTCTTCGTTGAAGATGTACCTAATATATACTTTTGAAAAAAAAAGGTCAATAGCAAAAATCTATAAAAATTTAAATTTCTTCAAAAATTTAACAAGCTGTGGTATAATTAGCGAAATCAATTGCAAAAGGGAATTGTGTATGGCTGAAAATATGGAAGTTTTAAAAGATCTTGGTCTTTCAATGCAGGATGTAAGCAATCATATTTGCGAACGGTTCAGCGGAATCTATGTCATGGACATAAAAAAACACAAGATTGTTGTGATAAAAAGCCTTTATAAGGAAGAAGTTTTCACAGAGCCTGTTGAAAAGGATTGGGGTAACACAATCTTTGAGGACTTCATCAATCTGATGTCAGCTAAATATCGTGCTCTTGCCCTTATTACTTTTGACCGTGAGCACCTGAAGAAGAAGTTTTCGGATTTGACACAGAGTTCTGAATTCATATACCAGGACGGCTCAGAGAAATGGTACAACATGCAGATCAAGCCTTTGAAGATTGAGGACGGTGACTGTACTGCCGTTCTTGTTTCCATCATTGACATTTCCGAAGCCAAGAAAAAAGTTGAGACCATTGCCAGACAGATGGAGCAGTTTCATAAGGGCGTTGTGTCTTCCAACTGGTATTTTTCTCAAACAGCAAAAGATATGTATTCAGAAATCCTGAAATTTGACATCCTTTCCGGTGAGACCTACAAGATTGTATTTGAGGATGACGAGCCAAAGGACATTCCTTTGATGCAGTGCAACCAGCTTTATGACAAGATTTTTGAATCGATTCATCCTAAAGATCTTGAGGAGACGCGCAGGGTTCTTTCCCTTGATAAAATCCGAGCAATGAATCCCGGCGATGTAATAGAACATTCTTTCCGCAGTTATGTTAATGACAAGTACCACTGGTATACAGTAAGCGTTCATGTTTCTGAATTTGAACCTTCGATTGCGGTTATTTTTGCCCGTGATATTACCTCATCATCTGTCGGCGTAAACCAGATTATGGCAAAAGCTGAGCATGATGCCGTTACAGGCCTGTTCAATGTTGAAAAATATGCCTGCATGATTGCGACGGAGTATTCTTCGTTGAAAAAGGCTGGTGTAATCTACGTCGATATAGAAGGACTTGCTTCTTTGAATGAAAAATACGGCCGTGACTACGGCGACGAGGCTCTTAAAATCCTTGCTGAAAGCATACGGTCCGTTCAGAGCAGGGATGCTCTTGCATACCGCCGCGGCGATGATGAGTTCATGCTTGTTGCCGTGAATGTTGAGAAGGATGAGCTTATGATGATGCTTCAGCTTGTAAAGGTGCGCTGTGCCCGATTGTGCGACTTCAGGCAGGTTCAGTTCTTTGCTTCCTTCGGTTCTGCATGGAGCGATTCACTTGAGTCTGTTCAGGCTTTGATTGCAGATGCCGTTACCGACATGAAAAACAACCGTTCTGTAGAGATCCTTCACTGATGCACGGGGCAAAGGTTACTCCTGCGACGGTGCTTTCTGTAAAACCTTCCGGAGAAAACAATTCGTCTGTCTGTCTGCTTACCAGGACGGAGGGTGTAATTTACGCGACTCTCTACGGCGGGCCGAAAAGCCGGCTCAGGT
>JAFPCT010000210.1 GCA_017390125.1 Treponema sp. | reverse complement strand
ATAAATGCAGATGAAAGGGATTTGGAGGAAAACAAAATACTCTACAGCTGCTCAAGCTACGAGATTGCTTCTGATGAGAAACCTGGTGCAAAAATAGTCTTCTCTGTTTTGAACGGTTTTCCGGAATCTGCCGTATACTATTCTCTTGATAAAATATATGCCCGCGCTCTGTTTGAGGACGGTTTCCCTTCTGTACGTTCGGTTGACAATGATGACGATGGAATTTTTGAAACCGTAGAGACTTTCGGTTACGATCCGGAAAATACTTTGGGAAGGAATGCCGCTGAGCAGGAGCAGGTTATGACAAACCTGTTCGGACTTCCTATGCGGGGCAGCGGAATTTACCTCAGGATGATTCAGATTGACTCAAACGGTGATACAGTTCCGGATTTTACGGAGGAATTCATTGCCGGTAACGGCAAGATTTCAAGCTGGGACTATGATGCCGACAGAAACTGGGATGTACGCTACAAGCGTTATCCTCGGGAAAAAGATGAGGATCCGCTTATTGAGGACAGTCAGTTCTATACAGAACCGTCTCATATTCTTGTAACGGTGTCTACATGGAACGGAAATCCTGTAAAAGTTCAGTTTGGTGAAACTTTCTATCCTGTAGTTCAGGGTGAGAATAAAAATTTCTATTGGCTTGGAGATGCCGGTACTTATGATGATGAAAAGACTCTGCTCGGTGCATTTGATTTTTCTGCAGAGCAGGGTGTATGCGAGCTGATTGAATCTGGAGAAAAAAGAATTCAGGTTGTAAGAATTGGTGAAAAACTGTACTCATTTATCATCCCGAGCGTAGAATCTGAAAATGCTGTTGAGAATGCCCATGAAGCTGAATAATCTGTCCGTTTTTTTCTGTCTCTTTTTCCTTGCCGGATGCTCGTCTTTAAAGCAGCCTTCGGAGGTTTTTGTTGTCCCGGATTTTTCAGAAGAAGACGTACGGAAAAATGAACAGAGACGCATTGCTGAGCTCAGCGGGAAAAATCCTGTCTCTGCATACTGGCGCTCGATTATTTTGAATGAGCCTGAGACTGTAAAGGAACAGGAAAAGAATGTTTTCTCACTTTTTGAGAAGGCAGTTGAAGAAAAGAATTATTTTGAAGCCGAGCGGCTTTATGTATCACTTAAAAACGCCGGTTCGACTCTTATTGATTCCTCAAAAAAATATGAGGCAGATTTGTTTGCAAAAAGCATGGATTCTGTTCCTGGCCTTTCCTCTAAACCCGGACGGCTTCCACAGACTCTTGCAGATTGCGTAAATGCCACTGTCACCATCTGGGTAGACAAGGGTATAAAGATTCAGAACGGCTACGGTTATGCAGACCGTGTTCTTGGCTCGGGATTTTTCATTGATTCCCGGGGATACATAGTTACAAACCATCACGTTATAAGTGATTTGGTGGACCCTAAATACGAAGGATATTCACGGCTTTTCATCAAGCTTGCTTCTGATCAGGAGACCAGAATTCCTGCGAAAGTAATAGGCTATGATTCTGTTCTTGATATTGCGCTTTTGAAATGTGAAATTGATCCGCCTTTTATATTTGAGCTGGGCTACAGTTCCGGGCTTAGTATCGGTGACCGGGTGAATTGTATCGGGTCTTTACGGTATTGT
>JAFPCT010000209.1 GCA_017390125.1 Treponema sp. | reverse complement strand
GGACACAAAGGGCACAACACCATTGATCCTTGCCCTTAAGGATTCAGACTCATCTGACAAAGTCCTTAAGTTAATTGTAAACCAGACCAACGTATCAAGCACAGATTCAGAGGGAAACACACCTCTCATCGTTGCTATTCAGAATAACGCTACGCTTACAAAGATTCAGTACATCATCAGCATTACAGATGACGTAAACGCACGGAACGCAGACGGAAACACTGCACTTTACCTTACAGTGCTTAAAAACCGCCAGAAAGTCGGAGAACTTCTTCTTGCAAAGAACGCCGACATTTTTGCCACGAACAACAGAAGCAAGTCTCCGCTCAGTCTTGCACTGTATGACGGCGGAACTGTAATGGACTGGCTCATCACTTCTAAAACTGTCCGTGCCACAGATGGAAGCGGAAACACTGCCCTTCACTTTGCGGCTGAATGGGGACTTAAAGAAGCTGTAGCTTCCCTCATAACCAGGGGCGCAAAGACAGAAGGCAGAAATGCAAACGGAGAGACTCCTCTCTTCAGCGCCGCAAAAAATGATGAGCCGGAAATTCTTCAGGTTCTTGTAAACAACGGCTGCAAAGTTACTGCCCGGGACAATCTGGGAAGCACAGCTCTTCACATTGCAGTTCGCTGGGGAAATCCGAAATCTGTAGCACGACTTGTAAACATCGGCGCGGAAATTGACGCTCAGAACGTATCAGGCAAATCACCGCTTGCAGAAGCCGCTCTTGTGGGAAAACAGGACATCGCAAACCTTCTTCTCCTTAAGGGAGCAAATCCTAACAAGACTGACACTGCAGGACGGACAGTCCTCATGGATGCAGTAAAGACTCAGAATGCGGACATCGTAAAGCTTCTTCTTTCTAAAAATGCAAACCCCCAGATTCAGGACTTTACAGGAAGAAACTGCTACCACGAGGCAGCCCTTACAGAAAACGTAGAGATTATTTCGCTTATCCGTGAGGCAGGAGGAAATCCGCTTTCACGGGACAAAAACGGAATCTCGCCGTTTACCCTTGTAATTGAAAAAGACCCTGTTATCATCCGTGAAGTTCTTGGCTCGGACACAACGATTTCTGACAGCGACGGAAATACTCCGGTACACTTTATCGTTATGAGCAAAAAAGGTTCAGGACTTCTTAAGACATTGATAAACGCCGGCTATCCGTCAGATACCAGAAACTCAGACGGTTATACACCTCTTTGCATTGCTGTAGAAAACAACAGCCGGGAACTTGCGCGCATTCTCCTTGAGAACGGTGCGAACCCATTCACTGCAATCGACAGCAAGGGAAGCAATGCCGTGACAATTGCGCTTAAAAACAATAATGCCGACATAATCGGAAACATCGTAAAATATGCAGGAAAATCAACTGATATTCAGGGAAATACAATCCTGCACTACGGTGCAAGACTTGCAGGTACAGAAACACTTAAAAAACTTATTGCATACGGTCTTGATGTGAACGTAAAGAACATCTACGAAGAAACTCCGTATACAACTGCAATCCGATGGAAGAGAAACGATGCCGCAGCCCTTCTGAAACCGACTGCAGCACCAGAAGAGAACTAAGGAATTACTGACCGCTTGAACGCGGTCAGTTTTTATTGAACCTTTTCCAGCATCTTGAGAAAGGCGCTGTTCTCCTTATGAAGCTCCTTGGAGCCACGGGTAATGCGGCACAGGGACATGTTGAATTTCTTTGCTATTTCCCTTTGGGCCGTTCCGTTATGAATTTCTTTTACAAGAAGCCAGCGGCGTGCAAAATCAATGCGCTCAGCTTCCGTGAACAGACAGGTAAAAAAATCCTTCAAACAAGCTTCGTCAGCAGTCTGGGCAATAAGCCTGCATAATTCGTCATAACTTTCTTTAAGCTGAGGATTCTCGTTCATATTTTTATTCATAAGCCCATTATAGCATAAAGAAAAAATTTGAGAAAATGG
>JAFPCT010000027.1 GCA_017390125.1 Treponema sp. | reverse complement strand
TGGGCGCGGGTATGGGCTTTTACCTCAATTGTATCGTCTTCCTCGTCATCAAGATAATCCGCTGCGGCGACAATAGGAGCTTTTGCATGAAGCGCCTTCTTCAGCCGGAACCTTTTTATTGTTGAGATGAAGATGTTGATGCCCCCGTCCGGAAGATTTATTTTCTTAATTATTTTTGCAGCTGTTCCGACTGAATAAAGATCTTTGTAGGTTGATTCCGGAGAGTCGTTTTTGAGCATCACGATACCGATGTGGCTGTCTCCGTTGCAAGCCTGCTCAACAGCCTTTATGTCTTCCTGATTTGAAATCATCAGTGGTGTGAAAATTCCCGGGAAGATTGGCCGTCCCTGAATCGGAATTATCGGAAGCCGGTTCGGGAGCACCTGGTCTGCAGGTACAATTTCCCCCTTGCTGACTTTCTTTGTTTTTTTAGCAGGTTTTTCGTCCTGGCTGTCATTTATGATTTTTTCAGCCTGATCCTTAAGATGATCAAGGAGTGAGTCAATAATCTGTTCGTCTTTTTCTGAATTGTCGTTAGAATTATCTGTCATAATTTAAATATAAGCAGATAAATCAAAATCGGCAAGAAAATAATTATGACAGTTACAGCGGAGAAAGGTTTGCAAAAATGTAAAGCTCGTCCTGAAGCCAGTCCAGACGCAGGGAATATATTTCTTCGGTATAACCTTCTGCTGTAAAACGGAATTTCCACACGTTTCCAGAAAGCAGTTTTTCAGGCGGAACTTCAGAAAGTTCAGTCCATGCATTTCTATAGCTTACAAAGCATTTGGAAAGGGCAGAAATGTCTTTTCCTGTGGAAGAGTCGAAAACTTTTGCGGTTACGTTAAGCTGTCTTCGTACATTCTTAAGGAAGTCTGCGGAGAGTGTTACGTCATCCTGTCCTACAGCAAATGATTTCCACCAAACGTATGAGCCGGCAATAACCTTCACCCTGTAAGAACCATGCTTCAGGTATAGTTTTTTGGAAACATAGGTTTTGTTCGCTGCTTTTTTAAGTTCCGGCTTTTTCTTTTCGCTCAGCTGGAAAAGCGTACACCTTGTATTGATGATCTCCGGTATTTTGTCGCCGTCATTTTCGTAGAAAAATGCGTTGATCGGAACATCGCTTCCTGCAACTGCAGTGAGAGGAACTTTCATTTCTATTTTTACCGGAGTATACCATTTTCTGAGTACGGTCTGATGGATGTAGCCGTTGCACCAGAGAAAAGAGAATACCGCAGCACCGAGAACTGCGATTGACGTTATACGGAGAATTTTCTTCAGACGGGCGTTTTTCTGCACGTAAACTGGTTCCGTAAGCGTATTTTTTGAAAGAACTATGCGGGCAAGCTCAACTCTGATTGCGTGGGTGTCGTACTGCTTCAAGTAATTCTTTATGATTTTCAGAATCGGCGTGATTGACTGAAAACGTTTTGCGGCATTCGGCCTGAGCATTTTATGAATGAGGGAGCACAGCCTTCTTGGAATTCCTTTGTCAATTTTTCTCGGGGAGATATATTTTCCCTTTTTTATTGTGTTTAATGTTTCTATTGAAAGCGTTCCAGGGTAGGGCTTTGTTCCTGTGAGCATTTCGTAGAGCATGATTCCCAGCGCATAGATGTCGGCGCGGCAGTCAACTTTTGCGCTGTCCTCGAACTGTTCCGGCGGCATGTATGCAGGTGTTCCAAGTGCAACTCCGCTTTGTGTCAGGGAATCGTCTCCTGCACTGTCGCTGGCAATTCCAAAGTCCGTAAGCTTTATTTCTGCTTTTTTTGAAATCAAGATATTTCCTGGCTTTATGTCCCGGTGCACGATATTCTTTGAATGTGCATATTTCAGAGCAAGACATGCATCCTGAAGAATAAGACTTGCCAGCTGAGGAGAAAGAATCGTCTGTTTCTGAAGAAGCTTGTCCAGAGCAAGTCCGTCTACGAATTCTTCAACAAGGTAATATGAGGTTCCTTCTTTGAACAGGTCGTTCAGGTGAACGATGTAGGGGGTCTGCAGGTCATTAAGAATCTGGGCTTCCCGTTTGAAGCGCTCAAGATTTGCGGAATTCTTTCGGGCGGTAAGTTTTTTGATTATTACCGGCCTTTTTAAGGTAGGGTGGGTTGATTTGTAGACAACGCCCATTCCACCTTTAGCAACAATTCCTTCAATTTTGTATTTTCCAATCATTTCTGGAAAAACTGCAGCCATATGAATCCCCTGAAAAAAAGTTTAGCTGTTTGAGCCTGCGTTTATTATATCTGTATCCGGGTCAAAAATTCTACCCGTCATAATGAGCGTTACAAACTCCCTTACAGGATTGTGAATCTGTATGTATTTTCCGCCCTGTCGGAACGTACAGGTGCCGCTTATGGGCCTGTGGCCGCCGAAATATACTGCGTCCGGATTGCCGGTAAGCTCGTCTGCCATGCGCTTGCAGCTGTCTTCGTCTGCTTCGTCATTAGGCGTCCATGTAAGCCCCTGAATGAGGCTTTCGTCGTGAAGTCCGTTTATTATGCGGCTTTTTGAATAGTAAGTCTGAGGCTCTGCATGGCTTATTACGCAGTTCGGAAAGGCTGCGAGCAGCGGCAGTGATTTTTCAAATGAGGACACGACCATAAGGACGTCATCTCCGTAAAAATCCTGCATGAACCGGAAAACCATCTCTCCCTCATCTGCGAATTTACGGAATGGAAAATTTCCTTCGCCCCGTTCATTCATTATGTTCTCATGGTTCCCTTTGAGGACATGGAAAACTTCCGGAAATGCGCATTTAAGCTCCATTACAGCAGAAAGAAGGGTAAGACCTTCCTGCATTTCCGATTTCATAGCATCTCCAGTGAAATTGCCGTTTTTAAAATCTTCCAGAGCGCTGAGCCATCTGTCCCGGCCCCTGAGCTCAGAGTGAAGAAGGTCTCCCACACATATTACCCTGATTGCTTTCTGCGCAAGGGCTTCAAGGACTGTGGGATTTTCTGGAAAACGGTCTTCCGGCAGTCTGAGATTCAGTATGTGTGACAGAAAAAATGCCCTTGCGTGCAGGTCCGGTACGATGAGCACAGGAAGATCTGAGACGTCTGTTTCAGTAAAATCAAGAAGTCCGCCGGCTGTACCGTCCTCTGCTTCTGGGCGGTAAGAAGTTTTTTCATTTTCAAGCACAGAAGAGACCCTGTCAGCAAGGTTAAAGAGATAATCATGAGAAGGCAGCGCTTCCGCAGAAAAAAGCGCGGAAAGCATTTTTTTTGTTTCGTCGTTCAAATATTTCAGTTTTATGACATTACCAGGTTCATTGTACCAATGGTAATTTTGTCACCCTTGTTCAATTTAATGTATTTCCCTTCAGGAATACGGTGGTCATTTACAAATGTACCGTTCGTACTTTTTTCATCTCTGATGAAAAATGAATCCTTGATTTTCTGTATGACAGCATGATGCCTGCTGGCAAGCTTGTTGTCCACAACAACATCATTGTCGTATTCGCGGCCAATGGTAATTTTTGCCACAAGATCAATGCGCTTTTTGTTGAACATAAGGTAAGAAGCCGGTTTAGAGCCTGCAATCTTATCAAGATGACGTCCTACAGGACT
>JAFPCT010000208.1 GCA_017390125.1 Treponema sp. | reverse complement strand
TTAAATGCAAATGAAAATCCATATGCTCCAAGCTCAAAAGTTCAGGAAGCCCTCATTGATTTCATAAACAAAAATCCAATGAAGCTTGCGCTTTATCCTGATCCGGATTCTCTGGAGCTGCATGCTGCCATTGCCGATATGCTGAACCGTACCGGCGGAGTGCTTTGCAATGCTGTTACTGAGGGTGAGAATGTACGGCCTTCTGAAAAAGATTTAATTCCGTTCACCGTTACTCCGGACATGATTTACAGCGGAAACGGCAGTGACGAGGTTCTTTCGTTTGTCTTCTATGCCTTTTTTGACAGCGGAAAGCGCCTTGTTCTTCCGGAATTTACATACAGCTTTTATCCTGTTTATGCAGGCTTTTACAATATTGAGACTGATGTAGTTCCAATGAAAAAGGACTGGTCTCTTGATACGGAGGAGCTGCTTTCCCGTGCAGGGAAAAACGGTTCAGGCCTTATTTTTGCAAATCCTAATGCACCAAGCGGAATTTCCCTTTCAAGGGAAGAAGTTCGTGCAATGCTCAAAAAAGCTTCTCCTGACCAGATTTTTGTCGTTGATGAGGCTTATTGTGATTTTGGCGGCGAATCCTGCATTCCGCTTCTTGCAGAATTCAAGAACCTGCTCATTGTACGTACTTTCAGCAAGAGCCTTTGCGGTGCAGGAATGCGCCTTGGTTATATTGTTGCCTCTCCGGAAATAGTAAACTTCATTACTACTGTTAAAAACAGCCTTAACCATTTCCCTATTGATGCTCTTGCTCAGGTTGCCGGAAACACAGCCTGCCGCAATCCGGCATATTATTGTGAATGTGCGAGAAAGGTCGTTGAGCAGAGGGAATCATTCCAGTCATTCCTTGCAGAAAAGGGCTGGGAGTTTGTTCCGAGCAAAACAAATTTTGTGCTTGCACGGCATCCTTCTGTAAGCGGTGAGGAAGTCTACAGGCGGATTAAGCATGAAGGAATTCTTGTACGCCACTTCAGTACAAAAGGCATAGAAGACTATGTCCGCATAACAATCGGTACTAAAGAGCAGATGGACGCGCTTAAAGCTGCCATTGAAAAGATATGATGCTCAGGGGAAAAGGTGCAGCCTTTCAGCGGGACTGCACAACCCTGAATCCCATGTAATTGTAGCATTCGTTAGGGTCGAAGCTGTATCTGTCGCCGGTGTATTCAAAAAGCGTGTATTCAGACCAGCTTCCGCCGCGGCTTATGCGTTTGCTTCCATAGGCCGGTCCTGAAGAGATTTTCCCTTCTTCCTGCTCGTCGTAGTTAGAGTACCAGTCCCAGCAGTATTCCAGTACATTTCCGGTCATGTCAAAGATGCCGGCCGCATTGCAGAGTCCCGAGCCGGGAGCCACAAATGCAATCTCTTCGAATGCAGTTCCGGAAGTTCCGACTTTGTGGGTTCTGTCTGTATTTTCGCTTGTCCAGTAGTAGCCTGAGAGTCCGTCCTCCCTTTCTTCTCCGTAGGAAACTTCTCCGCCGGAAGCAATTACGTTATCTTCGCCTGGATTTTTTGCAGGGTGCCATCTGGCGGCAAGCTCCCATTCTGCTTCTGTAGGAAGCCGGTAACCGTCCGCAAAGAAATTGCATTCAGAAAGATCGCAGGGTGCTGTATTTGTGGAGTCTTTTATCACTTTTCCCTTGTATGTATAGCACGGTGTAAGTCCGCTTGTTTCGCTGTATGCATTGCACCACACGATCGCATCGTACCAGCTTATCATTGTGACAGGCTGAGAAGAATTCTGTTCTGTAGGAGAACTTGCATACTTTCCTTCGGATCCTTCTTGTCCCGGATTCTGGAATTTGTAGCCCAGCTTCTTTGCTTTCTCCATTACTGAATACCACAAAGAATATACAGTCTCATATCGTGCAATTGAAAATTCGTTTACTGTTCTTTTTGCTGTGTATGTCTGGCAGTCTTCGCCGATTATGTATTCCGTCTTAGGGATCACAATCATTTCGGTCGGATTGAAAGAGTTTTCCGCTGTAAGAGAGGCTCCGGCGAGTAAAAACATAAAAATCGAGATTTTAAAACTTTTTTTCATGCCTTTATTTTCTCCCTCTGAAGTTTTTGTGTCAATCGCTCAATGCCGCTTCGATGGATTTCATTCGTTTTGCGTTCTTGCGTTCTTTGCGCTTAAAGTTGACAAGTTTAGGATTTATTTTTGACGAACGAGGGTAGCGTTTTTCCAACATCGTAAGGACTATCTGAGTTGCGATGACCGCAATGAGGCAGAGTCCGCTGATAATCCAGCCGGCCCAGAATCCGTATTTAACAAAAGGAAGCTCTACGTTCATTCCAAAGAAGCTTGTTATAAATGTAGGGACCATAAGAACCAGGTTCAGGATTGAAAGACGCTTCATGTACATGTTCAGGTTGTTGTTGATGACTGAGTCAAAGGCGTCCATTACGCCCACAAGTACGTTTCTGTATGTATCTGCCATTTCAATAGCCTGCCGGTTATCAATCTCAACGTCGTCAAGCCAGTCAATGTCATCGTAGTCAAGTTTGATGAGCTTTGTCTTGCGGTATTTTTCAAGGAGCAGCTGGTTCGCCTTAAGTGAGGTGGTAAAGTATACCAGAGATTTTTCAAGGCTGAGGAGCTGGAGAATCTCGTTGTTGTCAATTGAGAGAGACATTTCGTTCTGAATTGCCGTTGATCGGCGGTTTATTTCCTTAAGGTAACGCAGGTAGTTCAAATCTGCCCGGCTTAAGATGCGCATGATGAATGCCGGAAAGTCCTGCAGTGAAACGCCCTTGATTCTTCCTGTCGTAAAATCCCGGAGGACCTCGCAGTCAGTCCAGCAGATTGTAATGATGAAGTTGTCTTTGATTACAATTCCAAGAGGGCAGGTAAGGTACTGAGGGTCAGATAATGGCTCAAAAATAGGAAGCCGGATGATTGTCAAAAGGTAATCGTCACCGTCTTCAAGTCGGGACTGTTCATCCGGGTCGAGGATATCCAGAATGTGCTCAGGATCGATTTTGTATTCATTTTGGAGAATTTCAACGTCATCCCGGGTTACGATTCTTGCATCAACCCAGGTTCTTTTCTGAGAATCCAGCTCTTCTTCTTTAATTCTCTTGAATTTTCCGTCTTCCTGCTGCCAATAGGTAATCATGGTCCTCTTCCTTTATTTTTGGAATAGAAACGGATAGCGTCCGCCGAAATGATAGCATAAATTGTATATAGAAACAATTTTTTTGAAAAAAAAAAGCGATTTTTTTTAAGGAATTACATTTTTTTTATGGGTAGGCCCGTCATATACTGTGGGGTTAGATTTTGAGAAGATTGTTTTTATTGGTTGTTGTGGCAATGATCCTGTGTTTTTCCTGTCTGTCAAATAGACAAGTCTCTTTTCCTCTGATTGTGCGTGGTGAGATGACTTCTGGATGTGAGCATGGAGGACAATGGGGGGTTGCCTGCACCGTTGAGAACAGACTTCCTGAAAGAATTACCGGAATGAATTTCATCCTGAGCCTGTTCGATGAAGACGGAGAACCTGTTTTTGCGACGGACTGGATGGAATTTCATTTCGGTTTTTCTGAAAATCCCATTGAACAGGGGGAAGAGAGGAATTTTTTTATACTTCTGGATGACTATCTGGAAACAGAGCCTGACGAGCCTTATCTGGTGGATTATTTTTATGCCTGCAGGGTTGAATATGAAAGCGGCAGGGTGCTGGAAGATCCTTTCGGACGATATGGAATGAATTAGGCAAAAAAAACGCCTGAAGAACTCAAGTATTCTTCAGGCGCTGTGCACGGGCATCCTGCCCTTATATTTTTTTTACAATGGGATATTTCCGTGCTTTTTTAACGGATTGTCCATTGCGCGCTTTTCGGCGAGGAAGTCGAGGCTCTTTGCGATGTACTTGCGTGTATCGCTTGGCTCGATGACTTCGCTGATGTAACCGCGTTTTGCTGCGATTGTCGGAGTCATGATTTCTGTCTCGTACAGTGCTTTCTTTTCTGCTACGTATTCAGCTTTTGCAGGATCCTTCATTTCTTTTGCATAAAGGATTCCTACGGCTCCGTCAGCACCCATAACGGCGATTTCTGAAGCCGGCCAAGCGTAAACGTAGTCTGCACCGATGTGCTTTGAACACATTGCGATGTAAGCTCCGCCGTATGCCTTGCGTGTGATTACTGTTACTTTTGGTACAGTTGATTCAGAGTATGCATAGATTACTTTTGCACCGTGACGGATGATACCCTTCTGCTCTTCCTGTGGACCTGGGATAAATCCTGGAACGTCTACGAAAGTTACGATAGGAATATTGTATGCGTCACAATAGCGTACATGACGTGCAATTTTGTCAGAGGCATCGCAGTCAAGAACACCGCCCATTCCGGCAGGGTTGTTTGCGATGATGCCGACAGAACGGCTTTCGATTTTTGCAAAACCGATTACACAGTTGATTGCAAATTCCTGTGAAACTTCAAAGAATGAATCGTCATCTGTAACGTCGTTGATTACATCTCGGATGTCGTAACCCTGACGTGTGTTCTCAGGAAGAATTTTTTCAATATGTTTTGCTTTCTTGTGCTCGTCAAACTTGAATTTTGCAGCCTGAACAAGCTCATCTCCGTAATAATGCGGAATGTAGTCAAGAAGCTTGCGTACTTTGTTGAAGCAGTCCGGCTCACCAATGCAGCGGAACTGAGCTACGCCAGATTTCTTTGAATGGATTGCAGCGCCGCCAAGGTCTTCTGCAGAAATGTCCATGAACATTACTGACTTTACAACCTTAGGACCAGTGATGAAGAGCTGGCTGATTTTATCAACGGCAAAAATGAAGTCTGTGATTCCAGGAGAGTAAACTGCACCGCCGGCACAAGGACCTGCGATGATTGAAATCTGAGGAACTGAGCCTGAAGCACGTACGTTCTGATAGAAAAGGTCTCCGTAACCACAGAGAGCGTCTACACCTTCCTGAATGCGTGCTCCGCCCGAGTCATTGATTCCGATAACAGGGCATCGAGCTTCAATTGCTTTGTCGATGAGCTCGGCAATTTTTTTACCGTGCATAAGTCCCAATGAACCGCCCTGAACTGTAAAGTCCTGAGCGTAAACAGCAACCTTTCTTCCGTTGATTTTTCCAAATCCAGTTATAACACCGTCATAAGGAATGTCTTTCTTGTCCATTCCAAAGCTTGTGCAGTTGTGGCGTACACCTGAATAAATTTCCATAAAAGAATCTTTGTCGCAAAGATGATTGATACGTTCGATTGCGTGAAATTTACCTTTTTCATGTTGTTTTTCAACATTGTATTCCATCGGGAAAACCTCCAAATATCTAGTTAGATAGTATATAATCAGCCGAGCAATGTCAATGACATTTTTTGCGTTTTTGTCATTTTGAATTGAGCGCGGACAGAGGCCTCAGTAGCCGATTGCGTCCAGGCGTTCTTTTTCTTCTTCAATTGACTTTTTATATGGAAGCCAATTGTATTTAGAGCGAAGCTCTTCTGTGGCAGAAAGTTCGTTTCCGTTGTTTCTGGAAAGGCTTTTCTTGTAGTCCAGACTGAAATCCAGAAGTCCGGCTGAGGTGGTTACGCATCTTTCATTCATTGCCGTGATCTGCCAGCGGTCATCGGTAAAGGTAAGGGTCAGTTCTGTTGTGTATTCGTCAATAATCAGCTCTTCGCCTACGGTGTGCACAAGGTAGTATCGGACGGAATGATTTGTCTCTTCCCCGGAATAAAGCCGCGTTCCGTCTGATTTTTTTAGAAGCTTAGGGAGCCTGTCCCTGCGGAGAGGTGCTTTTTCATTCAAAGTGGACATCTCGCCGTCGACAGTGAAATTCGTAATTCCAAAGACAAAGTGTGAATAGGATTTCTTTGTGTCAGGCTCAAAAAAAAGCCAGTTCTCTGGGGTGGAAATTCCGGAATCGAAATTGTACGCGCTTTTCATTTGGGTGGAAACATAAATCTGCGGAATCTGCATTATGTATCGTTTTGCAGCCGGACAGTCTTTTTCCGCTGCAGCCATATAGTCTGTGTCCATGTGGTGAATTCCGGCGTAAAAGACTTTTACGACCTGCAGGTCATCAAGTCCCCGGACAGAAGGCTTTCTGTTGTGCTCAAGGAAAATGGAGGCGGTTGCAATCAGGACGAACAGCAGTCCGGCAAAGGCGGCGATTCCCGTGTAAATCCAGCGGTTGAACATATGCCTGCGGTTTATTTTTTTCTGCTGCCTGAGGACAAAGGCCTTTACCTTTTTTTCAAAGTCTTCCGGCGGCACCTGATGTTTTTCTGATTCATGGTTAAAAAGCTCCGTCTCAAGCTCATCAAGGGGAACCGGAAGTTTTTTCTCCTCTGCGCTCAGGTTTGTGTCGATGGCAGCGGCAAGGCTCATGTTTATTCCATTAATTGCATATTCAACGGGAAGAAAATTGCGCTCGCAGATTTTTACGCTTTTCTCAGTTTTCGCTTCCTCTGGGTAAGGCTTGTTTCCCGTCAGCGCAAAGTAGGCAAATACTGAGGCTGTAAAGGAAAGGGCTGCGCTTCCGGAAAGCAGGCTGTCACGCCATGAATCCTGAATTTCGTCATAAAGTTTTTTTCCTAGGTTTGCCGCGCATCGGTCATAGTTTTTTTCAGGTGAAAAGACAAAGGAGTCGGTTTTGGAATCGTAGAGAATGCCTTCCGGTCCGCAGCACGGCAGGGGAATGTTCTGTTCCCGGGCATTTTCGAACGTCCGGATAAGTGAAAAAAGCAGCTGTCTGTTTTCTGGTTGTGAAGAGAGCAGGTCTCCTGTATTTTTTCCGGAAACATTCTGGGCTGTAAAAAAAACTTCGCCATTGTCAGAAGTCTTTGTTCCGGTGAATTTCCATGGGGTAAAACTGAAATCCCCTGTATCTTTGTTTCTTGACGCAATCCATCCTGTTTCCTCAAGCATGAGTGAGAATTTTGTTTTTGCAAAAAGTTCTTCTGAAAGGCTTGAATTCAAAAAAACGGAATTGTCATGGGAGAAAAAAATGCTCTGCATGGGTTAAAAATAAATGCCGCTGAGAAAAAAAGCAAGTGGGGCTGGTCTTGCATTCGGCAGATGAAAATACTTTTTGAAAAATCTAGAATGGGGTGTATAATTTACCGGAGGTGTGCCATGGGATACAGAATCATTACTATAAGCCGGCAGTTTGCAAGCGGCGGCAATGCAATTGCTCAGAAACTTGCGGAAAAGCTTGGAATAAAATGTTATGACCGAGAGATTATTGGAAAGGTTGCTGAAGAAAGCGGGCTCTGCGAAAATTTTATCGAGGAAAAGGGCGAATACGGCAACAAGGTTGCAATCGAAGTTTTCTTTTCAACCGGAATGTATTACAACGGACCTTCTGTAGAAGACAACATCTGGGCTCTGCAGCACAAAATCATTACGGAGCTTGCAGAGAAAGAGCCTTGCGTAATAGTTGGCCGCTGTGCTGATTACATATTGAAAAACAGGAATGACGTGATGAACGTATTCATTCATGCAGATAAAAAAGCCCGCATAGAGCGTCTGCTTAAGGAATCTGATAAGAAAATTGCGCTCCCGGAAGTATACCTTAAGGAAATGGACCGCCGCCGTTCTACTTACGTGCAGTTTTATACTGACATGAAGTGGGGGGATTCCCGTAATTACGACATAACCTTGAATTCAACTTCCTTGGGGCAGGACCGTGCCGTAGAAATCCTTGCTGAGCTCTACAACAACGGTAATGCCGGAAACTGAAGGATCTGATAACCCGGGGAATCAGACTTTTACGAATTCAACTTTTTGAGTCGGAATGTCTATTCCCTGAACTTTTACTGTAATTTCATCGTTCAGATTAATGTCTGTAAGTCCCTTGATCGAAGCCTGAAGAGCAAGGCTTGGAATCATGAAAAGCGGATCTTCATATTTTTTGTCTATACACACCGCTGTTCCTGTCCATTCAGGATTCTGGAGCAGGTAGATGAGTTTCCAATGAGTTTCGCTCAGCCGGCTTGCTTTTCTTGCGGCAACGCTTGCCGCGTCTCCATGACTAATTCGTTCAAGCATTGTATCTTTGTCCAGAAGTTTTTCGCCGTTCAAATATGACCGGAGCTGCTGGTGGGCAATCAAATCACCGTAGCGGCGAAGTGGACTTGTTACCTGGCTGTAAAGAGCCAGTCCCAGTCCGGAATGCATTCCAGGAGTTACGCCTACGCTTCTTTTGTGCATGCATCTTAAAAGCTGAAACTGTCCGGCCAGTCCGGGAAGAATGTCCTTAGGAACGTCCGGGGCCTCCTGACTTACATACGGGAACGGAATACCGTTGTTGAATGCGAAATATGCGGCACCTTCACCAGCAAGAAGCATCATTTCGCAAACCATGCTGTCTGCGGCATAGCGTTCAAGTGGACCGATCTGAACTTTTTTTGTTTCCGGATCAACGCTCATGTGAATTTCCGGAAGGTCGATGTTTGTGGCACCAGATTTCTTTCGGCGCTCAACGTTCTTTTCTGCAATTTCAAAGAGAGGTTTGAGCTCCGGACTGTCTTTCTGCTCCGTTGCTTCTTTATACGTGAGACGCCTTACGTTTACATATGTCTTGAAAATCTTACATTCTTCTATAGAATTGTCATCTTTAAGCAGAATGCGGAAGGAAAGCGCACGGCTTCGTTCCTGAAGTCCCAGCGCATAGTCGGCAAGGCTTTCCTCTGCAAGCATGCGTACGGCTCCTTCCGGAAGGTAAAGGGTTGTTCCTTTGTCTCTTGCAACTCTGTCGATGGAACTGTCCGGCTTTACGAAACATGCCGGGTCAGCGATGTGAACCCACAGGTATTTTCCGTCAAAGCATACGGCATCGTCAGGATCTGTTGACCAGGGGCTGTCGATTGCATAGGCGGTTTCCTGTACTTCAAGCCGTTCTTCCTCCGGCGGGGTTCCCAGTCCTTCCTTTGCGCTTACCATTGAAAGTCCATGGCGGGTTGGATATGGATTTTTTGTTATGTCCCATATTCCTGTGTCTATAAGGAGCTGATGAGCTTTTTCCGGGGTCTGGGTAACTCCGGCTTCTACCATGACCTTTGATTTTTCACTCTTGCAGAAAGCTACGTTTTCAACTTCATTCATAAAGCGGGCGTCATCCGGCAGGTTGAGTTTTCTTTCCTTCAGCCGGGCAATGAATGCCGCATGAATTTCTTCTTCGTGCTCTTTTTCGTAGTTTTTCTGTTTTATAGATTCGATTTCTTCTGCTGAACGCGGGATGAATTTCAGTTCCAGATTTTTAAGCGCGTTCTCATCCTGGCCAAATTCCAGAGAGGCCTTGAACTGATTCAGGTAGAACCAGCTTTTGTCTGCCTCGAAACTTCCGGCTGAAAGTTCTGCCAGGTCCTGCAGGCTTATGCTTTCTCTTGCCGTTGACTCATCGCTCTGAAGAAGCTCCCAGCTTTCCTGTATTTTCGCTTCGAAACCCTCCTCTGAATAAGCAAGCGCATTTTCCAGAGAGGAGCAGGCTTCCTGTGCAAGGGGAATAATGTCTTTTTCCCGGACTTTAAGCTCTGTGTACTGAGGCTTTTTTCCTCCCGGAGAACCTGGAGAAGTTTGAAATTTTATTACTGTTTTTTCGCCGTCGAAATCAATGATTACGGCACAGAATTTTTTGTACAGAACAAGGGAGTTTTTCTTCATCATAGACTAACTATAAAGGGAATCTGCCTGCGTGAAAAGCGTTTCAATACTTCATTCAAACTGAAATTCATTGAACAAACACGTTAAAACCGTTATTTTCTATATATTATGATAGTTATGAAATTCGGCGGCTCATCAGTTGCCAATGCGGAAAGAATCAAGCATGTTGCCTCTATTATTAAGGCATACAAGGAAAAACGTCCTGTTGTTGTTTTAAGCGCAATGGGAGATACCACTGACCATCTTCTGGAAGCGGCTGATCTTGCCGTTACTGGAAAAGTTGACGTTGCCGGAGTTGCAAAACTTCATGAAGACACGGCAAAAGAACTGGGCATAAAAATAGAAACAATTGAAGCTCTTTTGAATGAGCTTAAGACTCTGCTCACAGGAATTTCCATGCTCAAGGAAATAAGCAAGAGAAGCCGGGATTACCTTGTTTCTTTTGGAGAACGCATGTCTGTGCGCATGATGGCTTCATATCTTGAAAGTCAGGGGATAAACGCAAAGTTCTGCGATGCATGGGACATTGGATTTGTAAGCGATTCGAACTATATGAGCGCCGAGCTTCTGGACGAAACATGGGAAAACATTCCGAAGTATCTTGCTGCCTACAAAGAAGGTTCAGAGTCTGCGATTCCGATTGTAACGGGATTCATTGCAAAAGATAAAAAAGGCATAATCACAACTCTCGGACGTGGCGGCTCAGACCTTACGGCAACTATGATTGGTGCGGCCATGAACGCTGATGAGGTTCAGACATGGAAAGACGTAGACGGAATTCTTACTACTGATCCGCGCGTAGTAAAGGAAGCAAAGCCTGTTCCGGAGGTAACTTATGAAGAGGCGCAGGAGCTTGCGATGTTCGGTTCTCAGGTTCTTCATCCTCGTTCTATGGTTCCGGTAAGAAAAACTGGAACTCCTGTTCGTGTTAAGAATTCATACAATATTGAAAGCAAGGGAACTATCATCGTTGAAAATCACAGCGGAAAAGTTCCTCCTGTATGTGCAATTACTTCTGTAAAGCATGTTCAGCTCATTGATATGGTTTCAAACCGTATGCTGGGAGCCTGCGGATTCCTTGCTCATATTTTCAACAACTTCCTCAAGTGGAATGTTTCGATTGACGTAATTGCCACTTCTGAAGTTTCTGTATCATGTACTGTAAGCGGAAAAGAAAAGCTTGAAGGTCTTGTAGGAGACTTGAGCAATGCCTGTGACGTTTCTGTTCGAAAGGACAGGGCAATCATTACAATTATCTGTGATGTGCTTCATTCCAGCGACATTCTTTCTACAGGTTTTGAGGCTCTTTCTGAAGAAGGCATTAACGTGCAAATGATCAGCCAGGGCGCCAGCAAGGTTAACATCAGCTTTATTGTAAATGATTCTGAGGCAGACAAGGCTGTGACTGTGCTGCACAAGGTTTATTTCGGTTAATTTTAAGGAAAATTATATGAAGATTGCATTGGTTGGATATGGAAAAATGGGGCACATGATTGCTGAATGTGCAAAGGTTCTTGGTCATGAAGTTGTGGCTACGGTTGCTGTTGTGGCTGATGACGCCACTGCAAAGGTTGCTGTCGGTGACTATGAAGGTGTTGCTCGTGCCGTTAAGTCCAGCGGTGCGGAAGGCGTGATTGAATTCAGCCACCCGACTGCCGTTATGGGGAACATCAAGGCTCTCCTTCCTCTGGGACTTCCGGTTGTAGTAGGAACTACCGGCTGGAACGACAAGCATGAGGAAGTTGATGCCCTTGCAAAGAATTGCGGCGGCATCATCATGACAAGCTCGAATTTTTCAATCGGCGTTAACATGCTCCTTAAGATAATCGATGAAGCCGTAAAGATTATGGAGCCATGGTCTGAATATGACATCTCTACATGGGAAATGCACCACAATCAGAAAGCTGACAGTCCTAGCGGAACTGCAATTACTATTGCGGAGCATATACTTGCAAATACAAAAAAGAAAACTGAAATGGTAACGGACGCATTCCATGAAAAGCCGCTTCCAGAGCAGCTTCATGTTTCTTCCACACGATGCGGTGCCGTACCAGGAACTCATACTGTTTTCTTTGACAGCAAGGCTGATACGATTGAGATCACTCACCGTGCAAGAAGCCGGGAAGGTTTTGCAATGGGCGCGGTTCATGCCCTTGAGCTTCTTTCTGACGCAGTAAAAACAGGGCGTCTTTCAAAAGGTAAGCTTTACGGAATGGACGACCTGTTTTAATAACAGGTCGGTCTGAAAATCAAAGGGAAATCATAAGAATGAATCCGGCTGTGATGAACAGCTGGGAAAAAACGAAAATCAGGGTTCGGGAGAATCGTTCGCTCGGACTTGCTTTTTTAAAGAAGGCTTTTACGATAAATCCCTGTGAAACCAGAAGGCTTGTGCTTCCCGCTGTAAGGATGAATGAATAGAGCTTCGGCTGTCCAAGGACTGTAAGAACAGTGGCGTAGTGGAAAAGCAGTATAGGCAGCAGATATACCAGTATGCAGCTGATTTTGAAAATGCCTTTGTTTCCGATCACCAGGGCTATGAACAGCGCCAGTGCCGTAAGGTAAAGGATTATGAGTCCTGTGGTTATGTACGGATTCGGCGTAAAAAGCCTGAACGAAGGCCAGATAAGGCACAGCCATCCGAAAGAAGACAGAATGAAGCACAGCATGCTTGTGATGAGGAAACGTTTTCTTTTAGGTGCAAAAAGCAGACACGAAGTTGCCATTCCAAGTCCAAGTGAAAAGCAGGTGCAGAACAGGATGTTGAATGAATCCGGCAGGCGGGGAATCAGGGCGAAAACTGCTGCGGCAATAAGAAATGCATACATCATCGGTTTTGAGATGTAGTCAATAATTGCAATTCTCCTGCAGTAACCTATAACCTGAAGGGTGGCGCTGACAAGGAAAACTCCCGTAAAACATAAAAACAGAATTAGATACATAACTTAGATAAGTATAATCGTAAATTCCTTGTGTGAAAATATATTTTTATTGCTTTGACTGGTAGAAAAGAAAATTGTATTAATCTATAATTCAGCACGAGTATTTTATAATGCAAAAATTGTCCGATTTTAGGGGGATATATGACAATATCTGAGATGCTTGGTCAGAGCGGGCTTTTGACTTTGCTTGGTATGGGTGTTGTATTTTCCTTCATTATTATCTTGATTATCAGTATGGGACTGCTTCATGCGTTCATCCGTGCGTTTAAGCTTGATAAGAGTGAAGTGAAGGCAACAAAGTCTTCTAAACCGACGGCTTCTTCCGTCGCTGTCCGTCCTGCAGCTGTTGCTGTTGATCAGGGCGCTGTTATTGCCGCAATTGCCGCTGCAATACGCGAAAAAGAATCAGTTTAATATTTTAAGAGGTTAAAAAGAATATGGCAAAAGTTGGAATTACCGAACTTGCAATCCGTGATGCTCATCAGAGCCTTCACGCTACACGTATGACAACAGCAGATATGCTTCCTGCTTGTCCGATGCTTGATAAAATCGGATATAAATTTATCGAAGGATGGGGTGGTGCTACATACGACTCATGTATCCGCTTTTTGAATGAAGATCCATGGGAACGCCTCAGAAAGCTTCATGCTGCCCTTCCGAACAACAAAATCATGATGCTGCTTCGTGCTCAGAACCTTCTCGGTTACCGTCACTATGCAGACGATGTTGTAGAAAAATTCGTAGAGACTGCTGCAAAGAACGGTATTGATGTATTCCGTATTTTTGATGCCTGCAACGACCCTCGCAACATGGAATGTGCCACAAAGGCTGCAAAAAAGACTGGAAAGCATGTTCAGATGGCCATCTCTTATGCCGTAACTCCATTCCATACAATCGAAAAATATGCTGAGCTTGCAAAGACTTACGCAGACTTCGGTGCAGATTCAATCTGTATCAAGGATATGTCAGGTCTTCTTAAACCATATGTTGCATATGACCTTGTAAAGGCAATCAAATCAAAGGTTGACCTTCCTGTTGAAATCCACTCACATTCTACAACAGGTCTTTCTGTTGCAACTTTGCTCAAGGCAGCAGAAGCTGGTGCAGATGTTCTTGATACTGCAATTTCTTCTATGTCTATGGGTACAAGCCATTCTCCTACAGAAACTATCGTAGAAATGCTCAAGGGCACAGACCTTGATACAGAACTTGATACAAAGGCTCTTCTTGAACTTGCCGCTTATTTCCGCGAAGTTCGCACACATTATGCTTCACTTGAATCAAAGTTCCTTGGCGCTGATACTCGTATTCTCCTTTCACAGGTTCCTGGCGGAATGCTTTCAAACCTTGAGAGCCAGCTCAAGCAGCAGGGTGCAGGTGACAAGATGGATGCTGTTCTTGCAGAACTTCCTAAAGTTCACAAGGATGCCGGATACGTTCCTCTTGTAACTCCAACAAGCCAGATCGTTGGTACACAGGCTGTATTCAATGTACTCTTCGGCCGCTATGAGCGCATGACAGGTGAATTCCGTGACCTCCTTACAGGTAAATACGGACGCCTCCCGGCAGAACCAAACAAGGACCTCGTAAAGAAGGCTCTTGAACAGAACAACATGGACAAAATCGTTGAATGCCGCCCGGCTGACCTTATTGAGCCAGAATGGGACAAAATGGTTAAAGAAGCAAAAGAAAACGGCGGTGACGGTTCTGTAGAAGATACATTGACTTATGCAATGTTCCCTAAAGTTGCTCCAGGATTCTTCAAGACTCGTGCAAACGGTCCTGTTGATGCTAAAGAAAAGTTCGGAACTCCTTCTGTTACAACTGCAGCTGCTCCTAAGGTTTCTAACGGCGGTTCATATACAGTTACTGTAAACGGAACAGCTTACAACGTAACTTCTGACGGAAAGGGCAATATCAATGTAAACGGAACTGCTTACAATGTTGCCTTCGGTGCTGCTGGTGCTGCTCCTGCAGCTGCAAAGGCTGCCGCTCCTGCCGCTCCTGTTGTAACTGGCGGTGCAAAAATTACATCACCTGTAGCTGGAACACTTCTCCGCTACGCAGTTGATTCAGGAAGCTCTGTAAAGAAGGGCGACACTGTAATCATCCTTGAATCAATGAAGATGGAACTTGAGGTTAAGGCTGTTGCTGACGGTACTGTTACATTCACTGTTCAGCCGGGAAGCCAGGTAACTTCTGGTCAGGAACTTGGTGCAATCGGCGGAACTGTTGCCGCTCCGGCACCTGCTGCAGCTCCTGCTCCTGCAAGCGCACCAAAAGCAGCTCCTGCTGCCGCTCCTAGCGCACCTGCAGGCGGAAAACCTGTAAATGCTCCTGTAGCTGGAACACTTCTCCGCTATAACGTTGAGGACGGTGCTTCAGTTGATGCTTCTACTACAATCATGTACATAGAATCAATGAAGATGGAGCTTGAGATCAAAGCCGGCGCCGCTGGAAAGGTTCATTTTATCGTTCCTACAGGCACACAGGTTTCTAACGGTCAGCAGCTTGCTGAAATTCAGTAATTAGGAAGACGTATGATAACTACTAGAACAGAAAATAATAAAAAGATTGCTCTGGTAATGCTTGCCATAATGCTCTGTGCCGGAGTTCTCTCTCTTGGAACAAGGGTATTTGCTCAGGACCATGCTGCGGCTGAGCAGACTGGTATGGACAGAGTCATCTCTGGAACTGAAGACTGGAACGGAAAATATGACATTTCTGCTTCAAAATTCTTCAAGAACATCGGAAAGTCTACCGGAATCTACAAGATTATCCACAAGCAGACTGCAGAAGAAATTGCTGCTGAAAAGGCCGCTGAAGAAGCAAAAGAACTGGCTGTAAAAGCTGATCCCTTTGCAGGAGTAAAAGCTCCGGGCTGGCAGTATATAGTGATGATCGTAATCGGTTTTGTAATTGTATATCTTGGCGCTGCAAAAGGCTTTGAGCCTTTGCTCCTTATTCCTATTGGATTTGGTACAATTCTTGTAAATATTCCAGGGGCAAACATGGGAATGGCACCGGACGGTATGCTTAACATCATCTACAAGGCTGGTGTAGGAAACGAATTCTTCCCGATGCTCATTTTCATGGGAATCGGTGCCATGACAGACTTTGGTCCGCTCATCGCAAACCCTAAGATGGCTATTCTTGGCGGTGCGGCACAGCTCGGCGTATTCTTTACGCTTTTTGGTGTTGCCCTCATGAATCTTATTCCGGGAATCAACTACAATATTCTTCAGGCTGCTGCGATTTCCATCATTGGTGGTGCAGACGGCCCGACATCAATCTACGTTTCTGCAAAACTTGCTCCTGAGCTTATGGCTGTAATTGCCGTTGCGGCATATTCATACATGGCGCTTGTTCCTATGATTCAGCCGCCTATCATGAAGCTCCTTACAACTCAGAAAGAGCGTGAGATCCGCATGGATCAGCTCCGTGAAGTAAGCAAGACAGAAAAGATTCTTTTCCCGATGATGCTTCTTGTCCTTACAATTTTGCTTTTGCCTCCTGCATGTCCTCTCATCGGTATGCTCGCATTTGGTAACTTTGTAAAGCAGTGCGGTGTCGTTGACCGTCTTTCAAAGACTATGGAAAATGAGCTTATGAACATTGTTTCAATTCTTCTTTCCCTTGGTGTAGGAAGCCAGATGTCTCCTGAAAAGATCATCAACGCCAACTCAATCGGTATCATTCTGCTTGGTCTTCTTGCCTTTGCAGTTGCTTCTGCCGGCGGTATCCTTATGGCTAAGTTTATGAACCTCTTCCTTCCGAAAGGAAAGAAAATCAATCCGCTTATCGGTTCTGCAGGTGTTTCAGCCGTTCCGATGGCTGCCCGCGTTTCAAACAAGGTTGGTCTTGAATATGACCCTTCAAACTTCCTTTTGATGAACGCTATGGGCCCGAACGTATCTGGTGTTATCGGTACTGCAATTGCAGCCGGTGTATTCATCGCTACATTCGGTCAGTAATCTGATTTTCAGCTGATAGAAGATTTGGCTTGAAGTCTCCGGTTTCTGGATTTATTCCTGAACCGGAGATTTTTTTTGCCTGAGAAAAAATAATGTGGAGTTGACCTCGTTCATGCTCTCAGTATGGCACAGAAAGCTTATTTGCAAAACTATGAATTTACGGTTATACTATACACATGGGTGAGGAAAAAAAAGCAACAAAGAAGTCTGTGGCTCCAAAAAAGGAAACTGTGGCTGCAGAAAATCCGCAGAAAGCAGAAAAGAAAACTATTGAAAAAGTAACAATCAGCAAGGTTTCTGAAAAAAAATCTGTTAAAAAAACGGCAGCTGTTGCCTACGATGAGGATGCGATTCTGCATCTTGAAGGTCTTGAGCATATCAGGCTTCGTCCGGGTATGTACATCGGTTCTTTAGGTGACGGTACAAATGAGAATGACGGAATTTACATCCTGTTGAAGGAAGGAATCGACAACTCTGTTGATGAATTTTCGCAGGGCTTCGGGGATAAAATTGACGTTGAGATAAAAGAGGGACGGGTAAAGATCCGAGACTACGGACGTGGAATTCCTCTCGGTAAACTTGAGCAGTGTGTCAGCGACGTGAATACCGGTGCAAAATACAACAACAACGTATTCAAGCAGGCAATTGGTATGAACGGTGTCGGCATCAAGGCTACCAATGCCCTTTCGTCATATTTCCGTGCGGCAAGTATCCGTGACGGCAAAATGGCTGTAGTAGAGTACGAGAGAGGTGTGAAGAAATCTTCTCAGGTTGTTAATACAAAGCCTGGCGTTAAAAACGGAACTTACCTTGAATTTGTTCCGGATACTCAGATGTTCGGAAAGTATAATTTCAACATGGAGATGGTTGAAAAACGCCTTTGGAATTACGCATACTTGAATCCGGGGCTTAAAATAAACTGCAACGGAAACATCTTTGTAAGCGAGAACGGTCTGGAAGATCTTCTTATGCATGAAATGGACGGCGCAGGAAACGCAGTATACAAGCTCTTCAATTATAAGGGCGACAATCTTGAATTCGTTCTGACTCATACGGCCAGTCTTGATAAGTTCGTATATTCTTTTGTAAACGGTCAGGCTACGGAAGACGGCGGAACTCATGTCACCGCATTTATTGACGGTTTTACAAAGGGCGTTAATTCATTCTTCAAGAAAGATTATGATGAGAAGGACGTTGCCTGCGGTATTATAGTGGGGCTGAAAATCGGGCTTGATAATCCGATGTTTACCAGCCAGACAAAGAACAAACTTGGAAACGTTGAGATCCGTGCTCCTATAATTCAGGAAGTTCAGGCGGCTGTTGATGACTGGCTGCGGCATAATCCTGATGTTGCCGGCGCACTGGAAGAAAAAATAATCCGCAACATGAAAGCCCGTGACGAAATCAACGACGTAACGGCAAAACAGGTCAGGGAAGCTGCGAAAACCGTTTCTCTCCGCATTCCTAAGCTCAAGGACTGCCGGTATCACCTGCAGGACGGTGCGAAAGGTGCAAACTCAATGATTTTCATTACTGAGGGAGATTCGGCTACCGGATCAATGGTAGGTTCCCGAGATGTTTCTTATCAGGCTATTTTCAGTTTGCGCGGTAAGCCGGAGAATATGTACGGCCGAAAAAAGACTGCGCTTTATGAAAATGAGGAGCTGAAGAACCTTACTTTCAGCCTTGGAATCCAGAATGATGTTGACGGTCTCCGCTACAATAAGATTATAATTGCAACCGATGCCGATAACGACGGATTCCATATCCGTAATCTGGTTATGACGTACCTGCTGCTTTATTTTGAGGAGCTGGTACTTACAGGACATGTGTATATTCTTGAGACCCCTCTGTTCAGGGTCAGAAACAAGACAAGGACCATTTACTGCTATTCGGAAGAAAGCAGGGACAAGGCTCAGAAGGAACTTGGAAAAGGCTGTGAGACAACCCGATTCAAAGGATTGGGAGAAATCAGCCCGAATGAGTTCGGACAGTTCATCCATGAACGGAAGGAAGGCGAAAGTGAGGACGTAGGAATTCACCTTACGCCGGTGAACATTCAGACGCTCAAGAACGTGCCGAATGTCCTGGAGTTCTACATGGGCAAAAACACTCCGGCCCGCCGTGATTTCATAGTGCACCACCTTGCCGAAGAAATTGATGCTTAAAAAAAAGCTCCCTTCTGGGAGCCCCTTTTTCATAATGTGTCATGAGGCCGGATTCTGCTTTTCTGAGAATGCCTTTTTCATAAGAATCGGTACTACCATCGAAGAAACGATGATGAGCAGAATGACCGGTGTAAAGTATTTGCTTTCTACGATTCCGACAGAAAGACCTTTCTGTGCTACGATAAGAGCAACTTCTCCCCGCACCATCATTCCAAGCCCGACCTTATAGGAATCGTTCCATGAAAAGCCCATCAGGCGGGAAACGCCGCCGCAGCCTATGATTTTTGAAATGCATCCCACAAGTACAAAAGCAACGGTGAACCACAGCAGCGAAATGTTCATGCCGGAAAGGTCTGTCTTAAGTCCTATGCTTGCAAAGAAAACCGGGCTGAAAATCATGTATGAATTTATGTCTATTTTCTGCTCCATGTACGGAGCGTCCGTCAGCGAGCAGAATACGACTCCGGCAATATAGGCTCCGGTAATGTCTGCTATGCCGAAGAATTTTTCTGCGGCATAGGCGTATATCAATGCAATTCCAAGTCCGTAGATTGGAATGCGGCGTGAATGAGGGTGACGCCTGTCGTACCATTTGAAAACCCGGAAAAGAATGTAGCCGGTAAGAATTGCCGCAATAAAAAACAGCACTGTCTTTACAAGTATGACTGCAATTCCTCCTGATCCGCTGCTGATTCCAAGTACGATTGTAAGTGCAATGATGCCGAATACGTCGTCAATGATGGCAGCGCTTACGATTGTCTGTCCCAGATCAGATTTGAGTTTTCCCAGCTCCTGGAGAGTTGCGACGGAAATGCTTACAGACGTTGCGGTAAGGATTGTTCCTATGAACATCGCTTTGAAAAATTCCGGGGTTCCCCAGCCGCTGAATCCCCAGAAACACAGGGCCATTATTGTTCCCATAATCAAAGGAACAAGGACTCCGCATAATGCTATTACAGTAGCCTTTACTCCGGATTTCATGAGAGATTTGAGGTTTGTTCCCAGACCAGCGCTGAACATGATCAGGATTACACCGATTTCTGAAACATAGCCGATGAATTTTTCTGTCTCTCCGAAAAGAGATCCTGGCTCATTCGCTCCGAAATTTCTGAACCATGGAAGAAAACGCAGAAGAAGTCCTGCAACAATCATGCCTGCAATCTGCGGAAAACCGATTTTTTTAGAAAGCGTGCCAAGATATTTTGCCGCTATAACAATGATTCCTAAAGAAATAAGAATCTGAAGTACAATATCGCTGTTGGAAATCTGTTCCATTGTAGCCCCCGTCCGTACAGTATAATGAATTTTGTTTTTGCAAGGAACATATGTAATGTAAAAAATTAAGGAAGTTGTGGAAATTACAGATAGTTTATTCTATAATTAGAGATTATGGAAACTTCGGAAGATAAAAATTCGTTTGATGATCTTGTAGCTGGCATAAGCGCTGAAGAACGAAAATTTCTACTGGCCAAGATAAACCAGAACAGGGAAAAAGAGCTTCCTATTCTGCAGCCAAGCCGGGAGGACGCCGACGATTTTACGCTGGAAGTAAAGCTTAGAAATGAATCTCTCATTTACCGTTTCATATTATGGTTGAGGACTTTCTTTACCAAAAAGCAGAAGATTGAGCTGTACAACATGGACCTTGTGGACAATCTTGCCCGCAAGATAAATAGAAATCACCCTGGAATCATAGATGTGAACAACGGGCTTCTTCATTCTCTGTTTTTCGAAAAACTGAAAGAATTAAAGAACTCAGCTGATTTTTTCAAGCCCTACATAAGGATAATGGACGATGATCCTGGAAAATTCTATGTATTTTTGGGAGCCTTTATCGCTCCTGGAATTACAGAAAGCATAAACAAAGAGGCAGATCCCTATCAGATTCCTTTTGAAAGGGAAGCCACGTCAGAATTAAGGGCCTCGCTTTTAAAGCGGATGGACAACATACTTAAAGAAATAAAGCCCACGGAAAAGACGGAGCTTTACTCGGCTGTAAGGGCCCTCACCTGGCTGAAGTCCTTTACGAATCTTCCGTACACACATTTTATTTCTCAGTTCACTGCCATCGTTTCGGAAAACTATACGGCTCCTTATCCGAATGCTCAGATTGACTTTCCGGGTTTTGCCGGAGTTTTGTGCAATGCCCGTTCAATCCCGAACGAGGCCCTTGAGGCCCTTTTCCTGTTTCCTCAGAGGAAGGGAGGCGCTTCTGTGGAGCTTGCCGGCGAAACGGAAAATTCCCTTCGGGAATTCCTCTCGAAGTCCGCATCGAATATTTCAATGATTCAGATGTTCATTTCCACTGTTCCTATGACAGCTTTGGGAAAAGTTGTATTTTCTGACTACGACTGGATGCCTGCCGATTCAAGCGGAGGCGAAGACTGGTTCGTAAAATTCAAGGAAGAATGGAAGTGCGTTTTTGATACAAGATGGTCGGCATGGCTCAGGGACAGAAAAAAGGCTCAGCTTGCGAATGTCCTTAAGGAAAAGTTTGATCTTGATAAATTCCCGGAACTGAAGGATCGCCCGTGGACAAAACTCTGGGGTGGAATTCCGTTCAACTGCGAGATGACAGCAGGATTCCTTGTCTGGTTTGCGGAGGCAAAATTCAACGAAATGATGCAGGTTCTGAACGTACTCGTACTGGAAGGGGTGTTCATAAACAATGAGAACCGGGCGGAGCTTTCGGAGGCCCTGAACCTGTTCAACGACACGAACATGGACGTAACCAATTTTGCCTGTTCTCTGAAACCAAACGGTTCGGTAGGAAAGGTTTTCCAGAAGCAGATTGATGAGCGCGTACGCACCTTGAAAGGACAGTCTCTTATTGATTCTGTCGTAAACAATGCGGAGGCTTCTGTCCGCTCATGGGAAATGAAATTCTGTGATTCTGTAAGGACGATGGAAAGGGTATTTCATGGAATTCTTGACGATGACAACAAGGTAAAGGGATATGATTCGCTTCAGAACCTGATGACTTTGAAGGGCAGGGAAAACCGTGAATACAGGGATAACCTTGCCAAAGTGAGGGAATCTTTGAATCAGTGCCGTGAGATTCTTGCGGAGATCGAACCTTTGGACATGCCGAAGAAATAAAAAGGGCAAATATGAAGACAATCTCATTCGCTGAAAATTATGCAGGTGAAAAATACCGGGTTTTTCCTTTTTACAGGAACGGGAAGCCTGCTGATGGTGCAGGCTGGGGAATGACTCTCCGGGCTGCCGGCTCAATGCGTTTCCGCTGGAATGAAATCAATGAGAACCGCAGTAAAATGCTTTCTGAAATCTGCTCTGCTTTCGGCGGCAAAACAGTAAGCCAGGTTCAGCTTGATCACACGAAAATTGTATTTGCTGTAGAAAAACAGAGCGATACAAATGAAAAAACAGGCGACGGCATAATTACCCAAAACAGAGGGCTTCTTCCTGTGGTTACGGTGGCAGACTGTGTGCCTATCTTTCTTTTCGACAGTGAATCCGGTTTTTTCGGTGTGGTGCATTCCGGCTGGAAAGGAACAGGAATCGTTAAAAATGCTGTTCAACTGGCGGGTGAAAAATACGGTGCGAAGCCGGCTGATATTTCTGTTGCAATCGGTCCTCACATTCACGACTGCTGCTACATAGTCAATAAGGAGCGGGCTGATTATTTTGCCTTAAACTTTACGCCGGAATGTATAAAGAAACTTGAAGGTGAGGAACTTGCTTCTGCCGCAAGAAACTGGAACAACGGGGCAGGGGAACTTTTCAGGCTCAGTCTGCTGAAGGCTAATCTGGCTGTGCTTGAGAAAGCTGGAATCCTTGATGAAAATATTGTTGCGGCAGCTGACTGTACCTGTGATTCAGAAGTTTTTGGTTCCAACAGGCGGGAAACTTCCTGCGGCGAGACATTTACGGTGCAGGCTGCCTTTACGGTCCGTCATTAAAAGATAAACTTAAAAAAAAAATAATTTCTTTTTTGAAATTTGTATCGTATACTAAGAGACATGGAACTGGTAAAAAGATTTGTCTTACTGGCCCTGTGTGCTTCTGTGTTCGTTCTGACGGGTTGTAAAAAACAGGAAATTCCTCTCACTGTTTGGGTTGACACTGGTAATGTGGATGTCATTAAGTCACGGCTGGACGAATTTGCAAAAAAAAATTCCTCAAAATGCATTTTCAAATTCAATATAATTGAGCAGAACTCCTCAAAAACCCGGAACGTGCTTTTTTCAGGACACGCTGTCCTGCCGGACGTATTCTGTTTCACTGACGGTCAGATGAAGGAGCTTTGTGACAAAGGTTATCTTAAGGAACTTTCCTACAACAAGTACAAGGTTATAGCTGACTGCGGAGGCGAAAGAGCTTCTGTCGTGCAGGCTTCAATGACCAATGGAAAATTGTATGCATATCCTGAGCTCAACAGCGACGGATATTTCCTTTACTACAACAAGGCCTATTTTGAGCCTTCTGATTTGAATTCATTTGAACGGATTGCTGAAGTTGCTGCGTCCAACGGAAAAAAGGTTTCCATGGACCTGCAGAACAGCTGGTATCTGTATTCATTTTTCAAGGCCGCGGGGCTGGACATCTACATGAACGAAGATGGGATGAGCAATACCTGCAACTGGAACAGCAAGGCAGGTCCTTATACCGGACTTGACGTTGCCCGGGCTATTGAAAATCTTGCCCGGCTTCCGGGGTTCGAGACAGCTTCGGACAGCAAGTTTATTTCACTCATTGAGATGGATGAGATTATTGCTGGCGTAAACGGTGCCTGGAATTCCCAGCGTGTTGCGGAGCTCTGGGGTGACAATTATGCGGCCTGCAAACTTCCTTGCATACGCATTGCCGGTGATGACCTGCAGATGCACAGCTATGCGGGATTCAAGTTTGTGGGTGTAAGTTCTTCGACCAGATATCCTGAATGGGCGGAAAAGGTCGCTGAATGGATTACCAATGAAAAAAGTCAGCTGATGATATATGAAAATACAGGTGAATGTCCTGCCAATCTGAAGGCTGCACGCTCTTCAAAGGTTATGGCGTCTCCTGCAATCAGGGCTCTTTCTGAGCAGTCAGAATTCAGCCACAGGCAGATTGTTTATAAATCTGTATGGAAGCCGGCAAAATTATTTGGTGTAATGCTTACGGAAAATCACTTGTCAGACGAAGAATTGCAGAAGGAACTGGATAATCTTGTGGTTGCCATATCCGGAAAGTAAGGTTCGGGAGAGGATGTATGCCAATATTTCGCGGTACAAATTCTTTAAAACTTTTTAAAATATGTATTTTCTCTTTTTTAGTTGAATTGATTGGGCTCGCCATAATCGGATTCTGTCTTTACATGGTGATTATTAACTATAAGAATCTTATAATGCCGAGCTCCCAAAACCTTCGTTTCATCCACCGCATCTCAAAGCTTGTTTCTGAGGAGCAATCCTTGAGCGCGCTTTATGTTCTTTCAACCGACGATTCAATGCTCAGGGAATATGAGCTTAGGGAAATTGACATTCATAACAGGCTGATCGACGATCTGAGTGAATTTGAAAAAAGACTTGACGACAGGGATGATCTGAAGCAGTGCTTTCATGATATGGATGCGATCTGCGAGCATATTTTTTCTCAGATTGACATTGCAATGACTCTCCGTAAGAACAGCTCCAAGGCCCTTGCGGAAACCTACATTTCAAAGGACCTTCTGGATTCCTATTCTGTGGTAAACGACAAGCTTCGTATTCTTACCGTCATTATTGAAAAGGATATGGACAAAGCCGTTCATGATATGCGGAATTACACGAATGTTGCGACAATCATCATT
>JAFPCT010000207.1 GCA_017390125.1 Treponema sp. | reverse complement strand
TTTTACATACACGGTAAAATCACAGAGCCTTCTGTTTGCGCTGAGAGTGTACATATCGATGTATTCAATAAGGGCTTTTGTTCCGACAGAAACAAAATCGACGAATTTGTATTCTGCAGAAATCCAGTAATCCGGTGAAAAGAAAAGGTTATAGCGGTACATGGAATATGAAGAAACTCCAAGACCCAGAGTAAGCCTCTGAACAGGATTACAGAAAGCTTCAAACCTGAATGCAAAGGAATTGTTCTTTATCCACGGCATTGAATCTTCAATCGAATAAATTTTTGAAAGCTTCAGGTGAAACATAAAGTCCGAATCAAAGGCAAGATATCTGTTCAGGCGGTACATTGCATAAAGTCCGACAAGAAGGTCAAGCTCAAGATATTCAGCAGTAAAATGCTTTGTGTGAAAGAGGGATTTTACGCCCACATTCAGGTGATTGAAAAAAGTCGGAGAATAGATGAAGTAAGTTGAAAAATCAAAAACGGAAGGCTGGAACTGCATTCCGACCGAACACTGGAACTGAGAGAGACTGAATGCCGCAGAAAAATCAACCGGCACGCTGTCAAGATGAAGATTTTTGTCAGTCTCAAAAGTAACGCCCGTTTTGAAAGTCCATTGAGGCTCCGGAGAAATCCAACGGACTATTTCCCCATGAGCAGAAAGTGCAAGGGCAAAGAACATAAAACAAACAAGCGGTATCTTTTTTCCAGAAAAAAACATTCACATCTCCATTACACGGGGATCTTATCTGCCGGAATTCCGTATTTTTCCCGGAACATAATCAGGATCCTCGATTCTTATGAGGGAGCCTTCCTGAAGAGGTACTTTCGTATACAGGACGCTGAGATGACCGTCGCATACCCAGCTTCTTATAGTGCCGTTCTCGGGATCCACCAAAAGCCAGTCATCTGCGATAACCTTTGTAGAAACCACATCCGGTGAAATGAATTCAATTTTTTCACCGGCCTTTATCATATTCAGAGGTTTTAGCTCATACATGAACCAGCCTTCTGTATTTTTTGCAACCGGCGGATTTTTGTCCGGGTGAATTTCAAAATCCTTAAGGCGGGCTTTTCTTGCCTCAGGATGCATTTCTTCCAGTTCCTTCTGAACCTGTTTCTCATGCTCATCACCAAGGGCAATTACATTTTCCTGTTCCTGAACCGAAAGTTTTTTTCCGATTTCCGCAGCAAGAATGTAGCGGCTGTCAGTAGCACCGCTTACGCACTTGTCTGCATCAGCAGGATTATAATAGAAGCCGGTACCGCTTTCACGGTGACTTACGTTTTCAAGCTCATCAACAAAAGGCTGTGCCTCAGCGGCAGAAATCTTTCCGTCCAGTGCATCAAGGGCCTTTCGGTAAGCCCGGGTAACAAGGGCAACGTAGTAAACGCTCTTCATGCGGCCTTCGATTTTAATTGAATCAACGCCGGCCTTTATCATGTCGTCAAGATGTTCAACCATGCGCAGATCCTTGCTGGAAAGCACGGCCGTAAAATCATCGCCTTCATAAATCGGGAAATATTCTCCCGGACGCTTTTTTTCTTCAAGGACAAGGGCTCCGGTTTCTGCAATCTGCTTTGCCTTTGCAGGGTCGGCAAGAACGTCAAAATCCCAGCGGCATGTGTGGCTGCAGGCACCGGCCTGTGCGCTTCTTGCAGTAAGGTATGCGCTCATAAGGCAGCGGCCGGCATAGGCGATGCACATTGCACCGTGGGCAAAAGCCTCAAGCTCTACATCCGGAACAGCATCCTTGATTTCACGGATTTCCTTAAGAGTTACTTCCCGTCCAAGGACAACCCGCTTGAAGCCCATGGATTTGTACATTTTTACGGCTTCACGGTTTACGCAGCTTGCCTGAGTGGAAACATGAAGCTCTGCCTCCGGAAAATATTTCTGCAGGATAGGGACCATGCCGATGTCCTGCACGATGAAGGCATCAATCGGATAAGCCTTGAAGTAGTCTATGTTCTGAAGGAAATTGTCGATGTCCCGGTTGTGAAAGGAAATGTTCAGGGCACAGTGAAGCCTGCGGCCCGGGAACTGATTTTTAAGCTCAATTACCTTTTTGTATTCATCCTCATAAAAATTGTCAGCCTTTACGCGGAGGGAAAATTTCTTGAGCCCGATGTAAGCGGCATCTGCGCCGTAAGCGTAGGCGTAATAAAGTTTTTCAACGTTTCCTGCAGGAGAAAGTAATTCTATGCTCATGCCTCAGCCCTCTTCAAACTGTTTTCCAGTACAGGCTTGTTTTCAAAAACCTGACGTTCCGAATTTTCCTTGTCCATTCCAGAAATAACGCTGGCGAGCCTGTCAAGGGCATCATGGGCATCTGTGAGATAGTCATCTGCAAGCTGAAAAAGATGCATCATGGACGGCCATACATCAAGGCGGCATTCAATGCCAAGCTGGTTGAGCAGAGTATCAAAGGCTTTTGCGTCATTAAGAAGTATTTCCTTTCCGCCGCACTGCATGTAAACAGGAGGGAAACCTTCAAGGAGCTCATTTGCGGCAACCAAAGGAGAAACCAACGGATTTTCATAATTTGACTCATAAGTGTACAAAGTCGCACACTGCTGCATGACCTCAGAAGAAAGTATTTCATCGGAAACTTTCTTCTTTGCAGTGAAAATCGGGGAGCTTTCAGAAAGGTTCAGCCAAGGTGAAAACAGAACAACTTTTTTTATGCACTTTCTGAACTTGTCCTTTAAATTCAAAAGCAAAGCCATGGCAATGCTTGCACCGGCACCATCGGCGGCAATTATAAATTCCGGCACTTCAGAATCAAGGGAACGGTCAATCTGCTCTTCTGTAAAAAGAGAGCGGAATACGGCCTGAATGTCTTCGATTGCAGCAGGGAAAGCATTTACAGGAGCAAGACGGTATTCAGGAACAACTACACGGCAAAAACATTTGTTTGCAAGCACGGAACAGAAACTCCGGTAAGCCGCACGGGATCCGCCTACAAAACAGCCGCCATGAATGTAGAACATGACGCGCTTTGAGGAATAAATTTCAGGAGAAAGAACGTCACAGGAAATTCCTCCGTATTTTTTATCCTGAAATTCAACCTTATTCGGAAGAATGGGTGTGTAAAAAACTTCATTTATTTTCTGGCGGTAAGCATTAATGTTAAGCTTTTGGTTGTAAACAAGAGCCTTAATTTTTTTAATTGCTGCCTTTCTATTATCTGTTGCCTGCATACATAAAAGTATAGCAAAATAACGTTTGATTTGCTATATTTTACGCATGCCAATAAAAATCAATTCTGATCTGCCGGCATGCAGCATTCTGGAAAATGAAAACATCTTCATAATGACAGAAAAGCGCGCTGTCTCACAGGAAATAAGGCCTTTAAAGGTTGCAATCGTGAATCTTATGCCTACAAGGGAAACCACAGAAACCCAGCTTCTGCGGCTGCTGGGAAATACTCCCCTTCAAGTTGAAATTTCCCTGGTCAGAATGGAAAGCCATGATTTTAAGAATACAAGCACAGATTACCTTGAGAAATTCTACATACCTTCAAGCGAAGTATTCAAGCACCGCTACGACGGCATGATCATAACCGGCGCACCAGTTGAGCAGATTCCTTTTGAGCAGGTTGACTACTGGAAAGAGCTATGCGAAATAATGGATTATGCAAAGGAAAACGTATTTTCAACACTGCACCTGTGCTGGGGCGCTTTTGCAGGACTCTATCACCTGCACAACATCCAGAAAATTCCTCTGGACAAAAAACTGTTCGGCATTTTCATGAACCAGCGCACAACATTGAACGATCCTCTCCTCCGCGGTTTTGATGACATATTCCCGATTCCGCAAAGCCGCCACACAACCTTGCGGGAACAGGACGTACTCCTTCATTCAAACCTTACGATTCTCGCCCATTCAGAAAAAGCCGGTGTTACGCTGATAAAGTCAAATGACAACCGTCATGTATTCATGACAGGACATCTTGAATACGACACCAACACCCTTGCAACAGAATACTGGCGTGACCGCTCGAAGAACCTGCCGATTGACATTCCGCAGAATTATTTCCCGGACAACAATCCAGACCTGCCGCCAAGATCAACCTGGAGAAGCACAGCCCACCTGTTCTTTGCAAACTGGCTGAACTATTACGTTTACCAGGAAACTCCGTACGATTTTACCTAGGAGCTCAGGGACGTTTTCTGTCCCCGGAACTTCATTTCACGTTTTTTTGCCCAAACAGAAAAAAATCAGTATAATAGAAACATGCAGTATCTTATCACATTTCTGGAAGGGTTGATTTCCTTCATCTCGCCTTGCATGCTGCCGCTTCTTCCCATGTACATTTCTTATTTTTCAGGAAGCAACGAAGAATCTTCTGCACTGCCACGCACGCTTTTTTTCGTCCTTGGATTTACGTTGATTTTTGTTTCCCTTGGAGTCTTTGCCGGATCCGTAGGAGCATTTCTTGCAGATTACCGCATGATTGTAAGCATAGTCTGCGGTTCGATTATAATAATCCTGGGACTTTCATATTTTGAAATCCTGCACCTGCCTTTTTTCACCGGAATGGAAAACACAAGAAAAGTAACAGGATGCTTTTCTGCATTTATTTTCGGCATGATTTATTCTGTAAGCCTTACACCATGTGTCGGAGCATTTCTTGGCTCAGCGCTCATGCTAGCCTCAGATTCCGCGAACTGGCAGAAAGGTCTTTTCCTTCTGTTATGCTATTCAGCAGGACTGGGCATTCCGTTCATACTTTCCGCACTGCTGCTTGAAAAACTGAGGACAGCATTCAATGCAATTAAAAAACATTACCGGATAATTAATATTATTGCCGGAAGTTTTCTTATATTACTTGGCATCGTCATGATTGTTCACGCAATATTACGAAATACAACCATTTAAGGAGCAGACCATTATGGATAAGACAAAAATCAAATTAATTGCCGTAGCAGGACTTTTTGTACTCATTCTGGCGTCAGCCGCAGTCGCTTACCGAAAATTTCAGAAGACAACAGACATTCTGAAAGATGAACTTACAGCCCCAAGCAGCTCATCTGCACGCAAAAACAATACAGCCCCGGACTTTACAGTCTTTTCCACCGAAGGAAAAGAAGTAAAGCTTTCAGACTTTGCCGGAAAACCTGTAATCGTAAATTTCTGGGCAAGCTGGTGTCCGCCATGCCGCGCTGAACTTCCGGACTATGACAACCTTGCCAAAGAATACGGTGAAAAAATCCAGTTCATGATGGTAAACCTTACGGACGGTTCAGCAGAAACCATAGAAGGAGTGACAGACTTCGTTCATGAAAACGGATGGTCATTCCCGCTCTTCTTCGACACAAAACAGAGCGCCGCAAGAAACTACCGCATAAATTCAATTCCAGTTTCTGTATTCATAAAAGCTGACGGAACAATAAGCGACTACCAGATAGGCATGCTTACAGAAAAAAAACTTAGGGAAGAAATTAAACTGCTGATCAATGAACAATAGGCAACTTTCCCCCCTGCAATAAATGCAGGAGAGAGAAAACTATTTAGTCTTCAAATATTACACTTACATCAGATGTCATGTAAACAAAAACCCCTTGCCGTAATCGACAAGGGGAATACCGTTATTTTTTGATATATGCTTTTTCGTAATATTGGTCACTCATGTAACCAAGTACTACAGTATTTGAATAAGTTCCGCTTGTAGGAACACCACCGCAGACAGACGCGTCAACAGGTATGTTTTCTGCTGGAATTGTCATACATTCCCATGCACCAGTAAATTTGTCGCTGATGGCACCGTCTCTCAAAGTTGACATATCGTTACGCCATGCAACCTTGATTGAGTTTGGTGTCTGATTAGCAGAAGCATTGTAGTAATAAATATACGGAACGTAATTACCGTTTTCAAGGCGTGTATTTACCGTAATATTTGTACCTACAGAAAGGTATGAATCTACCGTTACTGCTTCCGTTGGCGTTGCATTATACTTTGACAGGTAAACATATTTTAAGTCACCCTTTGCACTGTTGTAATATGCAATATGAATACCGCCCTCATCATCTACTGCAAGGTCTACGTACCAACCAGTATATTTTCCATCAAGATATTTGGCATTTGTCTGCCATGCTCCGCCAACAACAGGACTGTCAAGATTATCATTCCATGAATAGCAAACCTTGCGGACACTTGCGTCATACCATGCAACGACACCTACATTATTTATAGTACCAGCTTTCGCAGCAGGAACTATACCAACAGCTGTGTAAGCACCGCCTTTAAATGTAGTGTTGTCGCTTGCGATGATGTGATAATTCTTATATGAAGAGTCTGTTTTTGTAGGATTATTAGACTGTGTTGTTACTACAGTTCCCTCAATTTTATTAGTATATGATTCTATTGAACCAGAAATTCCTCCACTAATTGTGTCTCCATCTCTATATCCAAATCGAGCTTTTATAGGATTAATAGTATTATTTCCATCAAAATAAGACATACCAATATAAGTACGAGAATTCTTTGTATACGATGCGAGTTTTGGCATTTTTACTCTATTTATGTCATAAACTCCAGTAGTTCTATTATAAGCCAATTCAAGATGACGTTTTGAATCCCTTTCAGTTGAATATTCATAACTGGTATTTGTTATTTCAGCTGGTAATTGATTATTCTGGTTTCTACTATACGGAGTATAAAATACAAATCTTGAAGATTGATCATATACACGGTCTGTATTTGTAGCAACCGCATAAAGATTTCCATTGTCATCAAAGATTACATTTGTATTATGAAATTTGTTAAAACTTCCATCAACAGAATGAGCAGTATTATTTTTTCGTACATACATATACGGAACCCCATAACCATAACTCATGTAGTAATTACCAGCCTTATCCATCTTCATCATCGGACTGGTAATATTGTTGTCATAGAAATTTCCAAATCCGTGCAAATCCCAGACATACAGAGAAACGTCGTCATCAAGGCGGTTGTTTGTAATGCCGTTTGCCTGGCAGTTGTACGGAACGGCAGAAACAGTATCATCTGTATCTGAAACAAATGACTGATTAGCATTTCTGTTGTTCAGACTTTCAACACCATTTACAGTAATGGAAAGATCCCCGCTCGTTGTATTCTTTCCAATATTTAGATTTAAATATGAACCATCTGAATCAGAACCTGCATTGCCCAATGTACCTAAACTTACCGTCGAATTTTTAGTAGTTCCAGATACAGTTACAGATTTTGCAAGATTGAAACCGTATATCTTTACAGTTTCAGACATATCATTTGTCCACATTTTGTATTCAGAACTGTAAGTTCTATAATGACCACGTACGATATACTTACCTGTTGCCGAACGAGCGAATTCTTCGCCGGCAGTTTCTGAAATACTTGTGTAGAGTTTCGTAATATACGGCACAACATCCATCTGATACAACGGAGAGTTGCCGGTCTCATCATTCTTTGTAAGGGCACTGCTCTTTACTGTAGAAACGTCTTCATCTGCGGCACCTCGGTCTTTTGCCTGAACCTTAACAACTATGTCTGTTTTTGCAACGGACAGAATTTTTTCGGTATCAATTGCAAGCTTGAACTTAACGACGTTGTATTCAGAAGAATCATATTCGTCTTTAATTTCAACAACCTCAACGCCCTGAGCATCAAGAGAAAGTCCAGAAACCTTTGAAATTACACCGGCTGTTCGCTGTGCAAATTTTACTAATCCTTTTCCGAATGTCGGGCTTGCACTTTCCGCAAGTGTCGGGAATTCAAGGCTGAGTTCCTTTATCATTACGTTGTCTTTTGCCTGACCTTCAAGATAGATTATACCTGAAACCTTAGGATCCCTGTCGCTCAAACCTGTTCCGCCGGATGTAAATTCTGAAGGCAGGTCATTTTCAAGCTCGATATGACCTTTTATTACGTCGCCCTTATAATAAACGCTGTTATTACCGTTACCGCTGTCATTCCAATAGAACGGCGTAAGTTTAACAACAGGTTCTTTTCCATCATACAAGGCGGCATTCAGACGCAGGAGAATTTCAGCCTTGTTGCTGTCAGTTCCAGGAGTTGTTCCGTCTGTAGAATCCCAGATGGTAAGCTTGAGGTCTTTTTCGCCATCAGCAGAAATCTTTGACATCAACTGAGATGGAGTAAGAACAATTGTCGTATCAGATTTGTTGCGGACAGAATCATCTCCACCGTGATTTGTATTCAACTGAGCATAATCTGACTCTGTTCCGTAAGAATCATCTGAAGGATTCTTAACGGCATAAGTATAGCCAAGCCCGTTGTTACCACCTACAATTTCCGGAACGAATCGTGAAAGACCTTTAAGAGTCATTACAGGATTACCGCTCAAAACATCAAATTTTGAACCGTCGTTTGGAATTGCAAGTGTGTAAACTTTCTGACCGTTCGGTTGCTGACCGTTAACTGTTACACCAGAAACTGCATGCTTTCCGTTAATGCAGAAGAATCCAGAATAATCTTCAATAATTTCATCTGTGTCGATTGTACCGTTACCGTTTCTGTCTGTAGCAAAAGTGATACCGGCAATTCTTGGCCTGTTGTTTGAAACAAGACCGTCATACGAAGCTTTTGTAATGTTTCCAGCCTGATCAAATGCAACAAACTCAATCTTTACAGAACCATCCTTTATGTTCTTTGAGTTTATTGAACAAACCCATTCAGCTTTTGAATCAAGATAATAATCAATCATCTTGTCGCCGTCATCATTGTCGATACTGTTGTTTTCATCGTCAAAAGTAGTTGTTTCACCAACTTCCTTTACAGTGTTATCGATGACCTGGGCAACAGCAAAATATATGTCAGTTTTTGATGAACTTGTATATGTCGGCAAATCTTTTTCAACATAAATTTTTGAACCGGAAACAGATTTTATACGATATACAGTTCCGTCAAGTTTGCACAAACCGCCTGAGCGAACATTTAGAGGAGCAGAAACACCAGAAAGACTGATTTCCTTGCCGCTTGTAGTACAGTTTGATTCCTTACGCCAGTACAATCCGTCCCCGTCATCTTTTACAACTTTTACAGAATCACTGTACGTAGAGCCGGTTTCGTATACGTTCGCAGAACCGCCGCTTCCCTGAGAAATCATCGGGTCAATGATGTAAGTTTTACCGCCAGAAGTTTTTGTAATGCTGAATGCAATTCGTTCAAATCCGCTCTGGTTTGCACTTGCAGAAGAATCTTCCCTCAAAGAACCCTTCATTTCATATGTACCGTTTGACTGAACGATTGAATTGGATTCATTTTTCTTCAAGGTAGTACAGTCAAATACCGGTGCCTTATTGTCATAATTCAAGCTGATTGTAATCGGAGTAGACTTGTCTTCAACAGCCCCCTCATAGGCAACAATTTCGTATATCTCCGTTCCAAATTTATCAGCCTCGTCTGTACCGACAGGCATCTTGAGGAATTTGTTTTTATAACCTTCAGTTTCCGGCTCAGAAGTATCTTCAATATATGCAGAATCAATATCTGTCGCAGCTCCACCGTTTTTAGAAACTGTAACCTGCTTAATTCCGCTGTCATCTTCAATGCTTCCTTCAAGCCACCACTTTCCAGAAATCCACATTTTGTCTGTATAAATGCGTACAGCCTTTATTCCGCCGCTTCGGTTGTCGTTATCATTGTACTGAACAAGCTTTAAAGGATCTTTGTTTCCAAATACAGGAGAACCCGGATCAAGCGTAAACGGAACTATAACAGGATTTCCGGCTTTCTTGTAAGTTTCAGAATTGTTTATAGCATAAACCCGGATTGCCATAGGTCTGTTCTTGTCACTTCCAGTGACTTCGTCCTTAAGGTTCAGTTCCTTAAATTTATTTATCGTAAGATTCCAGCTGTTTGTACCTGTTGCAGTTACACCACGAATTATTGTTCCGTCACCAAGGGTAACGCCTGAAATTGGATATGCAGCTTCCAATTTCTCCTTTTCATCTTGTGAACCAGAATTATTGATGAAATCAGTTAATTCGCTTTCCCAGTTCTCATTAAAAGATGTCTCATAGCTAAGATCAATCTGAACAAGAACGTCACCTACCGAAACAGAAGTGTCGGCAATATTCGCAGAACCTGTTATTCGGACGGTTCCGCCGACCTTGCTGTCTGCATCCGGATAAGAGACATCAAGAGAAGGAATATCACCCTGTGTATAAACGTTCAATTTTCTTGCAAATACAGGAGTACCTGTATTACCGATAGAATCTTCTGCGTATGCCCAGATATAAACAGGCTTTTCAGTTACAGCAGTTCCAATTTCCGCACCATCAAACCATATCTGCTTGATGATTTCATTGAACAGCTCCATGTGGCTATAATCCTGAACACTGGCAATGTTTCCGTCAAAACTAATGATCCATGAATCTGCGCTTACAGTGCTTCCCTGGGCCTCATGACCTGCCCTAGGAGCAAGAATGTCAGTGTATGAAACAGGTGCTGTCGTGCTGTTCTGTGAGAATCCCAAGTAGATTGATTTTACAACAGAATCATCAGATGAGGCACCCATAATTGTATTTGAACTTGTACCGTAGAAATAAATTCCATCGTCCCTAGGAGATTTGATTTCTACCACAGGAGCCTTGTTGTCAACAGAAACTGTCTTTTTTGAAGAAATTGTGCGGGTTGCGGTATCTTCAACAGCAACAGAAATATCAACATTCTGATATTTTCCAGCATAAAGAGATGCAGAGAAATCTGCTTTATACAGTCCGTAAATATACTTGCCGGTAGAATCCTTCTTTGTCTTTATTGCAGTAAGAACGGAACTGCCAACCTTCATTGTCAGAGAAGAAACAGAAGTTGTATCGTAACCGCATACAAACAAATACAAAGTCTTGTTTGTGCCGCCGAATATAGATGCAAGGCTGATATCAGACCAGCCCTCAAGGTCTGCATTTTCTGTGCCGGCAGCAGCAATGAGCTTGTCAAATGCCGTATCATCGATACTGCTGAGCGTATATGCATAATCGCCTGTCGTCTGGGAATCCTTTGTAGTAAATCCAAAGCGCTTTACTACAGGGTTTATCATATCGACACTTCCATAAAGAATTGTATCCTGAGAACTTGTTTCAAATTTTACAGTCTTGTACTGCAGTTTTGGAGCGGTCAGATAATTTGCCGCAACAGCAGAAACAAAGCCTGTTGATTCTGCATCTACAACCTTGAAATAGATGTCCTTTTCTCCGTCCTGAGAACCATCTTCTGCAAATGCATATGACCACATAGAGCTGTTCACGTCATATATTGACGTACCCCATGCCGAACTTGTATCAGAAAGCGCTGCTCCCTTATCCAGAACCTGTACGTAAACAGCAGCAACAGGACCATCGGAATCTGTAACAGTACCTGTAATCTGATTATTCTTTATCATCTTGCGACTTGAAGAAGTCATTGCAGATTCCAATTCTACGTTCGAGAATATGATTGTCGGTCTGTCATTATCCTGACTTATCTTGATTGTATGAGTTGAATTTGCATGATCATTTGTGTTTCCAGCCTTGTCAGTAAATTCAACGGCAATGTAATATTCTTTTTCATCAGTGTACTTTTCAGTATCAAACTTGACTGACCAGCTTCCGGCAGAATATGTCGCTGCTGAAACAGAATCAGAAGATGCCTCTGCCCATGAGCCTGAAACCTTTTCCTTTATCCACAATTTCGGGAGAGCCGAACTATCAAGATTTGCATCCTGAACTGTTCCGCTTATCGAAATTTTCTTATCTACAGTCTTTTCGCTTACAGGAGAAGAAATTGCCACAACAGGAGCAGTCTTATCCACAACAAAATTTGCAACGTCTTCTGCCGTAGAATAGTTTCCTGCCACGTCAACAGCACGAACATAAAGGTGATATGTGCCGTCCGGAAGAGAATTTCCAACAGTGAACGTGTACGGAGCTGCGGCGTCTGCGGCAGAAATTTCTGCAAGGTTAGAATTTTCATCGACTGTTACAGATGTTCCAATGAAAACTTTTGAAATACCGCTTGTCTGCTCAGTTCCAACCGGTGAATCCTGAGCCGTTATGTTAAGTATTATAACTCCAGTTGAGCTGAGGATTGTTCCGTTCTCAAAATCAGTAGTTCCGTCAGATTTCTTTGCAACAGCGTTTGCAGACGGACTATTCGTATCTACATAAAGAGTGTAGAAACCAGAAGACGGCAGCGCAGTTTCGTTTCCTGCCTCATCAGCTGCCTTGAGCTGGAATGTATTGGCACCATTTTCGAAAACTTCAGAGAACGCAAAGTTCTTGTTTATCTGAACGCTTCCCTGAGTTTCGCCGTTCTTTGTTAAAGTTACGCTCTTAAGGTGCGCTTCTTCCAGCACTCCGGTTACAGTAAGCTGAGTCTGGTTGAACCAGTTTATAAGCTTGCCAGAAGAATCCGTTGCTCCAATGAAATATGAAGAATCATTTTTTGATGTATCTGTAAAATACTTGTTTCCGCCGTTTATGATGATGTGGTTCTCGCCGTCCCGGTGATCGCCTTTATCTTCATATACTTTGAATACAGGAGCTGTAACATCTACCTGATAAGTTACATTTGTGTTGGCTTCCCGGCCATATTTGTCAACTGCAATATATGACAGCGTACGGGTCTCACCAGCTGCAGTATCAGTCTGTCCTGTTACGGCTGCTGTGCATTTTCCTGTCGCAGAGTCAAAAAGATTTGTCGCTCTGCCTGTATCTGTGCTCAGATAAACTCCGCTGATCTCAGAATCATCAGATGCTGTACCAACAATCGTAAAGCTCTGCTTTGCATACATTCCGCTTGTGTACTGAACGTCATCCACAGTCGAAACAAGTATTGTCGGATTCTCTGAATCATATCCGAATGCAACAGCCGAAGATTCATAAACTACAGGAGTTTCGTTAATATCTGAAACCTTGATCTTCACATCGTGATCTCCGCTTGAAAGCGTTCCAAGCTCAATCTCAATGTTCTTTGTAGTCAATGCAGTTTCAGAAGCACCCTTTTCATAAATTGCGGTGTAATTTCCGCCGTCAATTGAATATTCAATCCTTGCGACACCATCATCGTCAGAGGCAATACCGTAAACCTTACTGCCGCCAAGTCCGAACAGGTTTTCAGCAGTTGTGCCGTTTTCCTTCATATTTGAGAATGTAAATACAGGGATGTCTGTGCTCTGGTTCACATTCAGAGAATATGTAATTTCCTTTTTATTTCCGGCCTCATCGTATGCAACAGCAAGAAGGGTTACAGTCGTGTTGTCCGCGTATTTTGTAGTGTCAATTGTCTGCTTCCAGCTGTAGCCGTCAGAACCAGTAAATTCTGCAATTCTGTAATATGTTGCGCTGCTGCAGGTTGTTTCAGGAACATCTCCCGCATCGCTTGCTTTTTCACTGGTATAAAGCTCTACAGATTTAAGTACATTGGCATCACTTGCCGTTCCGTTTACCTGAATCTTGCCATTAACGTACTTCGTAACAACAGAACTTTCTGTACGCTCAACAACAGGAGTTACATTTGAGATTACAAGATTTGGAGCCAAAGAATCCTTTACGATCATTACGTTGAATGTATCAGAAACCTGGCCGGCCTTGTCCCTTGCCGTAAACCCGAATGTCTTTCTTCCTTCTGCAAGGGCACTTGAATTTACCGTGCATGTAAACGATGTCTTGAATGTCGTGCTGTCGTAAGAACCTTTTATAATAGAAGCCGAAGCACATGTAATGTCTTCCAGATTCTCTTCTGTGACCGTTCCTTCAATTACAAACCCGCCCTGAGTATAGTATTCGTTATTGTGAAGCAAAAGTGCATTTCCATTTGAATCTTTTACGCTCGTAATTTCGATTACAGGAGCGGCAGTATCAATTACAACCGGGAATGACTTAACTGCAGATTTAAGGCCGGCGCCGTCTTCTGCAAAGAATTCAATGGAAGCCGCATCTTCGTATGCATTTCCGTTTCCGTCAGAGAAGTCAATGTTTGAAGACCATGAAACAGTTCCAGTTGCCTCACCCGGAGCGATTCTATTTCCAGAAGAATTTTTAATCTCATAGCCGATCAAGGAAATGTCACTGGCATCAACAAGCTTGTAAGTCTCTTTTGCACTTGCATCAAGATTATTGTATTCCTCAAGCTTGATTGACGTTCCGTCAGATTTCTTTACATACCTTGGATCCTCAGCAGTTCCACGGAATGCGGAAATATAAGGCGTTCCAATGTAAATCGTATTCTGATTAGCCGGAGAAGTTACGTCAATCAACGGATTTACAGAGTCAATTATGTAGGAGAACTTAACCTGAGTTTTTCGTTTGAACACATCTTCTGCAACGTACATGAAATCATCACCGTTATCCGTTGTTTCAAATGTATTGTAATGCCTAACCGCAACTTGGACTAAAAAAGGAAAGCTAATAAGGTGTATAATAACAAAAGGAAGACACCTTATGGGAAGAACAAGAAGAAAGTTCAGCTCGGAAGAGAAGCTGAAAATGGTTATGGCAGTAATTCA
>JAFPCT010000206.1 GCA_017390125.1 Treponema sp. | reverse complement strand
TTTGCGTAAACTGCTGTTCCGAAAACCAGCATAAGGATGGCAGCAATAATGCTCTTTAAATTAATTTTTTTCATTTTAATTACTCCTTGAAAATTGTTTTCATCCATATTGAAATCAAATGGTCGGTAAACTGGCGCCCGTTTTCCCAGTATTCAACATCGCTTTTCTTTAAGAGAACGGACTCAATGCAGCCCCAGACTCCGGAAACAAGAACTCCTACATCCAGCCGGGGATTTTCAGAAACAGCCCTTCCTTCGGCAACTGCTTTTTTCAGCAGATTTTCACCGGTACGGTTACAAGTGTAGAATTGTTCTATGACGTTGGGAGATGCGTTTTCTGTGCTTTTGATTCCCTGCATTATAAGCAGGGCCCGTCGCGGATTTTCAAAGCTCCAGTCCCGGAAGGTACCTATGGCGCTCAGAATCTGTTCTCGGGTTTCCTGATGTTTCTGCACTTCGTTTATAATTCGACGGTTCAACTCCAGAAGGCAGTCCAGTCCTATTGCCTGAAAAAGCCCGTCCTTGTCTGTGTAATAGTGATAGATTGTTGTAGCCGTAATCCCGCAGGCTTTTGCAATATCACGCATTCCGATAGCTTCCGGATTTTTTTCCATAAGAAGATTCAGCGTTTTTTCCTTTATCATCGGAATGATGTCTGGATTAGCATTTCTCAATCCCAGCACCTCCTTTTTATATAACATTGATAATATAACAATGTTAAATTATAAAGTCAAGAATTTTATTTTTCTTCATATATTAAAATTGTTTTTAGAAAATAGGATGCTAAAATATACTTGTACTTATATGTCAATGACAAACCCAGCCTGTTTCGCTCGGGAAGTAAGCAATTTGAAGCGAATAGTTTCTGAGCTCAGGGCGGCTTCTTTTGCTACTGCAGCGGATGAAAATTGCCTACTTTTTCCAGTAAGCCGGCATGAAGAAAATTATCATTGTATAAAGCTCAAGACGACCGGCCAGCATGGCGAAACAGTACCACCATTTTACAAAATCAGGCAGCCAGCTGTAGTTTGAGCTAGGTCCAAGTTTTCCGAAGGCCGGTCCGACGTTTCCTACCATTGAAAGGGCACCTGTAAATGCTGTGACCAGGTCAAGGTTTCCGAGACAACCGATGAACGTTGTCAGCATGATTAAGAAAATGTAAACAACCATGAATGCCGTTACATTGAATACGATGTCTTTTCGTCCCGGATTGTTGTTGAGCCGGATTGAAAAAACTCCGTGAGGGTGCAGGATTTTCTTTACTTCGTTGTTAACTTGTTTTCCCAAAATAACCCAGCGTACAACTTTTATTCCTCCGCCTGTTGAGCCGGAACATCCGCCGATGAAGAACAGCAGGAAGATGAAGAACTGTGCTGCATATGGCCAGGTCGTATAGTCTGCCGTCGCAAATCCAGAGGTTGTAATTATTGTTGCAGTCTGGAAAGTTGAATAGCGGAGTGCGGTAAAGAATGAGCCGTAAACCGGAGTAATACAGAGGGCAAGCAGAATTGAAACGCAGAAGCAGATTCCAAGGTATGCCTTGAATTCTGAGTTTTCCCGTATGTCCTGAATCTTGCCGGTAATCAGGTAATAGTAAAGGCTGAAGTTTATGCCGGCAAGAAACATGAAGACTGTAACTACGATGTCTATTCCGCAGGAATTATAGCCGCCGATGCTGGAATTCAGATTTGAAAATCCACCTGTACCAAGGGTTGCAAAAGCATGGGAAATTGAATCAATGACGTTCATTCCGCATAGCTTTAAAAGCAGGGCTTCTAAAACTGTAAGCACCAGATAGATGATCCAGAGGAGTTTTGCCGTTGTCGTAATTTTTGCAGTTACCTTGCCTTTTTCCGGACCGGTCGTTTCAGCTTTTATCAGCTGGAATCCGCCGACTCCCAGAAGAGGAAGCAGGGCTACTGTAAGGGCAACAATTCCCATGCCGCCAAGCCAGTGTGTCTGACAGCGCCAGAGCTGTATGCTTTTCGGCAGGCTTTCTATGTCGTTCAGGATTGTGCAGCCAGTAGTGGAAAATCCGCTTACACTTTCAAAAAACGCATCTGTCATGCTTGGGATGCATCCGCTTGCCCACATAGGAATCATTCCGAAAAGACTGGTGAAAATCCAGGCAAGGGCAACGACAACGAAAGTAGTTCGTATGTTCAATGAAATTTTTCGTTTTTTGAAAATCAGCGCGACAGCAAGGAATAAAGCCCAGCTGGAAACCATGGGAATGACGAAAGAAGGCAGGACCTCAGTTTCTCCGCAGAAAAGGGCGACAGTAATCGGAATCAGCAGGGTAGAACCTACAATTGCGACAAGAGCAGAAAGAATTCTTATTAAATCAACTACAATCATATTATTCGTTCACGTTTCCAAATAATTCCAGAATGCGGCGGCTTTCTTCTGTATCTACGATCAGAACAAGATGGTCTCCGGTTTGGAAAACTGTATTACCGGTTGCAATGTCGTATTCCGCGTTGCCTACATGGCGGTCAAGAAGTACAAGGAATTTTCCTGGTTCTGCAATATCCTTGAGCATTTTGCCAAGGGTTTTTGAATTGTCAGTTACTTCACATTCGATGATTTCGTATTCACCGTTTGTCAGAGTATGAATTTCCTTTACGGCATTTCCCCTCATGTGGCTCATGATTGAGTCTACGATTACGTCACGCAGCGCAATGGAAACGTCTATGCCAAGTTTTGTCGCAATGTCCGCAAAGGCAGAGTTGTTTACCAGAGAAATTGACTGTTTTACACCAAGGGATTCAAGATATGCCGCAACAACCATGTTCAGCTCGTGGTTGTGGGTTGCGCAGATTGCAAGGTCAAAGTCCGGTATGTTTTCTTCCCGCAGGAAAGATTCGTCCGTTGCATCTCCGCACAGAACGCTTGCTTCCGGGAACCGTTCAGATGCGGCTTTTGCAAGTTTTGAATCCGTGTCTATGATTGCAACTTTTTGGGAAATATGTCGTTTTGTCATCAGTTGTATGCCGAATGTTTTTTTAGGCTCAACTATTTTTGAGGCAATGAGGGTGCCGATTCTTCCTGCGCCTATGATTGCGATTTTGCGAAGATTTTTTTGCTCGGAACCGCACAGCTCAAGGATTTTGCTTACGTCTTCCTTTGCGCTCAAAATACCAAGCATGCAGCCTTCCGTCATTACAGTTGGGCCGGAAGGGAGGCTCACTTTTCCGTCAATTTCAACGTAGCATACAAGCATCTGTATGTCGGTAAGGTTGCGCAGCTCCATCAGCTTGTGGCCGTCAAGAAGACTGCCTTTTCCTACGGCAACTCTGGAGATCTGCATTTCAGAATTATCGAATGAGACGATGTTGCTTACCGCTCCGTTTTCAACTGCCTCAACTATGGCATCTGCGGCCTCTACGTCCGGATGAATCATGTAGTCAATGCCGTACAGCGGTCTGTGGGAGCCTATGAAAGTATTTGCGTGGGTTTTCTTTGCTTTTGTTGTGTTTACGTAGTAGGCGTAGTTTCGTACTCGGGCGATTTTTAGAATGTCCGGATAAAAGGCGTCTACCAGCGAACATGTAATCATATTTACTTCATCGCTGTCTGTAAGGCAGACAAGGGCATCAGCTTTCGCAATTCCGGCGTCTTCCAGATTTTCAAGGTTATTTCCGTCCTGGGTTAAAACCCTGCAGTCAAGCTGGTCTGCAATGTGGCGGGTAATTTCTTCATTGTTGTCTATCAGCGTTACATTGTTCTTTTCATTGATGAGAACTTTTGCAAGCTGAACGCCAGTAAAACCGGCTCCTACGATTACTACTTTCATCGAATCTCCAACTTTTTGAATTTTATATCATAAATGAAAATAAATAAATATACGGAAGCTGCAACTAAAACAGCGGCCAGGGATTCCTTTATAATCTGTGGGAAAAGGATTTTCATGAGCTCAAGCCAGTTCAGTCCATGCATGGCTTCTGCAGTCTGTCTGTACATGAAAATATACATTGACCCGGTTACAAGGATTGAATGAAGGATGCTTGCAGAAAGGGCAGCCGCTATTCCGGAAACAGGCTTGTAAGGGATTTTTTTGTTCAGGACAGAAAAAATGTAATATGAGCAGAATGAAAAAATCATGCATGGCAAAACAGAACACAGGGGATTTTTAAGGAATTGGTTCATCATGCCGCTGGAGCCGGAAAGGGCGTTTACAAAAGTAGCCGTGCCGAAAACAAAGCCGGTAATGAGCGCGCCGTAAACATTTGTAAAGAGAGCCGCTGTAATCACCGGAATATGCATGAGCGTAAGGCTTACCGCCCGCCCGTCAGATTTAAGCGTTATATGTCCGATATGAAGCGCCGGAATTGCCATAAGGACCAGCAGTATGCACAACGCCCCAATTAGAATATTTTTCACATTTTTCATAATATGCCTACATAATATTACGAATCACACCGGAGGGCAATGATTGAAAAGAACTGCGACAAAGGAACAGGTTAATCTCCTTAAAGAAATGGGAACCGACTACTAGCAGGGATTCTATTTTGACCGTCCTATGCCGGTTGAAGACTTTGAGAAAAAATATATAAAATAGTCTGATGTTTTCTTTACCCATAACGCCTTATCTTCCGCAGATTGCAGAAACCTTAAAAAATTCGGAAAGTCATTTTCTTGTTCTCACCGCAGAAACTGCAGCCGGAAAATCTACTGCCGTTCCGCCTTTTCTTCTGGAACATTTTCCCGGAAAAGTCATTATGCTTGAGCCCCGCCGTCTGGCTGTCCTGTCCATTGCTTCCAGAATTGCTGAGACTCTTGGGGAAGAACCTGGAAAAACCGTTGGCTACAGAATGCATCTTGAAAACAATGTCAGTGCTTCAACCCGGCTAGAAATCATCACTGAGGCAGTTCTCACGCGGAAACTGCAGGAAGATCCAAGTCTTGAAGGGGTAAGCGTCGTAATAATCGATGAATTTCACGAGCGTTCAATTCATGCGGATTTGGCCCTGGCTTTTCTGAAAGAAGCTATGGCTTTAAGGGACGACCTTTTTGTAATCGTAATGTCGGCAACAATTGAAACTGAAAAACTTTCTGCATGGCTTGGTGACGGCGGAAAAAATGCTCCCGTAATGCAGATTCCAGGCCGTCAGTTCCCGGTGGACATTGAATACGCCGGAAAAAAAGAAGTTTCTTCTGCAATTCTTGAATCTCTGGGAAAACTTGAGCCGGGTTCTGTAATGCTGGCATTTTTGCCGGGAATTGCACAGATAAAAAAAACGCAGGCAGATCTGCTTCAGGAGGGGCTTCCCGATGAAAGCACAGAAGTTCTGCTTCTTCACAGTTCCATTAATTTTTCAGAACAGAAAAAGGTTCTTGTGCCGCCACATGCTGGTACAAAACGGATAATTCTTTCCAGCGCAATTGCAGAAACTTCGCTTACTGTGCCGGGGGTAAAGCTTGTAATTGACACCGGGCTTTCCCGGGTCAGCCGTATGAATGTTGCCCTTGGAATGGAACGGCTTGTCACTGAAAGCGAAAGTGAATTTTCTGCTGCCCAGCGTGCGGGGCGAGCCGGTCGTCTTGGGCCTGGAAAGTGTATTCGCCTCTGGTCAAAGCATGATGTCCGTCTGCTGAACAGTCCCGCTGAAATCCTGCGCAGTGACATAACTTCGCTTGTGCTTGAATGTGCTGCCTGGGGCGCTTATGAGCTGTCAAAAATAGACTGGTTCGAGCCGCCGGGTTCTGCTGCGTGGAATGAAGCCTGCCGACTGCTGGAGCTTTTGGGCTGCATAAAAGCCGGTGCAGTTACTGAGCTGGGAAAGGCCTGCTTAAAGCTGGGACTGCATCCTAGGCTTGCCTGTGTGGCTCTTTCAGGTTATGCCCGTGAAATCGTTGCATTCTCAAATTATGCAAAATCTTCCCCGGAAATACAGAACCGTTTTGTAAAGAATCTGGAAAGACGCATTTCATCGCTTTCCAAAAATTCTGCAGGAGAGCCTCTTTTGCCGGCTGCAAAAAACATTTCCCTTGCCTTGCTCGCCGGCTTTCCGGACAGGCTTGCAATGCAGACTGGTACCAAGGGCGTGTACCAGTTTCCAAATGGAAGAGCTGCCCATCTTAAAGCCGAAGAAATTCAGAGGAATGCCCTGCTGCCTGAGTGGATTGTTGCGCCGGAAACAGACGCAGGAATTTCAGAAGGAACGATTTACAGCTATTCACCCCTGGCTCCAGAGGATGCAGAAGAATGGCTTTCACCCCGCACTGAAAAGAAAGTTCAGGTTTGTTTTGAAGGTGAAAAAATCAGGAAATCAGAAAACCTCTGCTACGGCCGGCTGGTAATATCTTCAAAAAAACTGCCGGTTTCCCCGGAAGACTACGGTGCCGCGCTCTGCAGCCGGGTTCAGGAAAAAGGCCTTTCGGCTCTTCCTTTAAGCGACGATGCAAAGGTTCTTTTGATTCGTGAAAAATTCTATGCCCAGCAGAATTCTCTTGCGCCGAAATCAGAGGAGCAGTTCCTTTGTTCTTCCGCTGAACAATGGCTTTTGCCTTTTGCTGCAGGGAAAACGAAGATTGATGAAAAAACAGTTTATGATGCCTTGTACTGGTATTTGGACGGAGGAAATTTGGACAGAGAAGTTCCTCTTTCAATAACTTTGCCCAACGGAAAAAAACGCCGGCTGGTTTACGAAATGCAGTCCGATCCTGATGACCGTACTAAGCTTGTAATCCGCCCGGTACTTGAAGTAATAATTCAGCAGATTTTCGGCTGTTTTTCTACGCCGGAAATTCTTGGAATGCCGCTGCTTTTCAAACTGCTTTCACCGGCACGGCGTCCGCTGCAGATAACGGATAATCTTGAATTTTTCTGGGAAAATTCCTGGATTGAAATTTGTAAGGAAATGAAAGGCCGCTATCCTAAACACAACTGGGATTACAGGATAGCGGAAAAGGACTGATCTCTGGGTTAGTACAGGTAGAAGAAAGAGAAGAACATGTATACGCTTGCGGTAAGAACGATAAGGTCTCCTATTGCGTGCAGGAATTTTGCCCTTCTTATGCTGCAGAAAACCAGACCGGTAGTAAACAGAACGCCGCTTATAACCAGCATTCCGAAGCTTTTAGGTGTAATCGCATGGTAAAGGCGTGCACAGATGAACAGACATGCCCATCCCAAAACGCCGTTGAATACGATGTTTACGATTTCCATGCGGGTTCCGCCGATAGCATACATGAAAATACCTACCAGACAGATGATTCCCGCTATTCCAAGAATAATCAGGGCGTAAAGCGGCTCAACTGCCTGCTGGCGGACTGCTGTATACGAATAAATCATAAGGCTGCTTGCAATTACAAGGTAAATGCAGACACGGCACAGTCTTTTGAATACTTCTTTTGCAGAATGGTTCGTAAGGGCGTGATGCAGAACCGACATTATATAGTTCAAAACCATTACGCCGCCAAATGAAGCGAACAAGGCTGTATATACTGTTTTTGAATCTTCCGGAACTTTTACAGTAGCCGCAACTATAAGGAGAACTGTAGCGGCGATGAAGAGCCCGGCACCAATTCCCTGGACAACAGAACTGAAAATTTCTTCGCCCAATGTGTAATGCCGCAGGCTTCTGAGGAATTCCTGATGCTTCTTTTCCCTGGCGATTTTTGCTTCTGCCCTTCTTTTTGCCTTTTCAGAGCGGGCATAGTCTGCCGCAGCATATTTTGCCTTAAGGCGCTCAGGATCATCTGCATACTGAATGTTTATTTCTCGGATTTTTGTCTCAGCTTCCTTTTTAATCTGGCTGATTCTGAGCCTTTTCTTAAGTTTCAAGGATTTCAAAGTTGATTTTCTAACAGCTTTGATGGCAACAGCGTCTTCTCTAGTCATTGTCTACTCCATGCGGATAAAGTTTTCGTCAGTTATAATATTATAACATTATGATTCTAAGGGTGCAATTCCGAGATTAGTTCAATCAGGTCGCGAAAGCGACAGATTCAATAGTTCCCTTGCCATAAGCAGAGTGCAGCACGCTAGGGTGGGGTTTTGTACGCCGATACTCGACTGGGAGCTATTTTTTTTATATTATTTACATAAGAGGAAAAAAGAATATGTTTGAAAAATTAACTCCGGGTCAGGAAATAGAATCTACTGTAGTTGCAATTAACGGCGACACTGTATTTATTGACATGAGCGCAAAAAGTGAAGGTGTAATTTCCAGCGCAGAATTTGCAGATGAAAACGGTAATCTTTCAATAAAAGAAGGCGACAAAATAAAGGCTTACTTCCTTGGCGAAAAAGGCGGTGAAATGCGTTTCACAACAAAGATCGGCGGAAACGACGCTGATGATTCAATGCTTGAGAATGCATTCAAAAACCGCATTCCGGTTGAAGGTCATGTTGAGAAAGAAATAAAGGGCGGCTACGAGGTAACAGTCGGCGGAAAACGTGCTTTCTGTCCGTATTCTCAGATGGGTTTCCGCCAGAAGGAAGAACCTTCATATTTCATCGGCAGAACTCTTACTTTCATAATTCAGGAATACAAGGAAGGCGGAAAGAACGTTCTTGTTTCAAACCGCAAGGTTCTTGAAGCAGAGCATCAAGGTCAGCTTGCAGGCTTAAGCCAGAAGATTGCAGTCGGCTCAATCGTAACTGGAACTGTAAAATCACTTCTGTCTTTCGGTGCATTCGTAGACATCAAAGGTTTTCAGGCTCTTCTTCCAATTTCAGAAGTTTCGCTTGAGCGCGTAACAGACCTTTCAAAGGTTCTTGAAGTCGGACAGGAAATTACTGCAAAAGTAATCAATGCAGACTGGGACCGTGAGCGTGTTTCTGTAAGCATGAAAGCCCTTATCAAAAGCCCGTGGGAGACTGTTGCAGAACGTTTTTCAAAAGGTCAGAAAATTAACGGAAAAATCAGCCGTGTAGCAGATTTTGGTGTATTCATAAACCTTGAAAGCGGAATAGACGGTCTTGTGCACATTTCTGCGCTTGAAGGCGTTGACCGCAATACAAACCTTAAGAAGAAGTTTAAGGTTGGTGATGAAATGTCTGTAACAATCAAGGAAATTGACGCTGAAAACCGCCGCATTTCTCTTGTTCCTAGTACAAGCACAGAACAGGATGATGAGGCCAGTGAATATTTTTCAATTCATTCAGATGATGACGGAGACACCTACAATCCGTTTGCAGCCCTGTTAAAGAAATAGCTGCAGTAGGTTGAAAAAAATGGCTGTCCCAGAGAGCACTTCAGAAGCCTCGCAAAGGACAGCCATTTTTTATTTGAACATTACATAGTATTTTACGTTCGTATCTTTCGTGTCTTCCGGATTTATCGTTATGCCGGTTTCTCCGGTTCCAGTGCTTTGAAAATTCAGCGTAATGTTTTCAGCTCCGGTTTTTACTGTTCCAAGATAGTGAAGGGTGATTCCGTGAGGACGCAGATAAGAATATTGGTTGGCCGTAAAATAATTTGGACCGTCATATTTCTTGTTGGCATTGCTGTTTTTTTTGAGGATGCTTCCAAGATCCCAAAGATCAATTGCTTGTATCGGGTACTCATAGCCGTTGTATGTAAATCCTGTATCAGCATCTTTATTTAAGCTTGTATATCCTGCCGAAACATCGTCATAAATCAGTGCTTCTGAATACATTTTCAAAATCGAAGACACTGAATAGTCATTGCCTGTCGTTTCTTTCAGGGCATTTTGAACGCTTTCCATTCCAGAGTATTCATCATTTGTCATTGAGTGAATTATTTTTGTACCTCCGAAGTTTCGTGCAAGCCATGCACCGAAGGCATAGGCATTTGAGTATGAAGCGCTTAGATACAGATTGTCGTAAGAGTTGTATTCCATAACTCCGGTCAGGTAATAGTAATTGTTGAATATTGGCAGCCTCTGCAATGGTTTGTTTTCGTCTGTAAGCCCTAGATAATCGGACATCATGTCTTCTGTAAGCATGGAAAGCATTTCGTTGTAGCCGGTTTCATACAGCAATGCCAGTGAATTTTTTGCAAGTACCTTGTAGTTAAAGGCAAGCAGATGCTGGAATTCATGAGCGAGGGTAGAGATTGATTCATTTTCATCTGTAACTGAATAATAGGAATCCAGATAAAAATAATTTCCGCAGTTGGAATATTGTGTTATGTCTGTTTTTCCCATGAACAAGTCAATCAGGAAAGTTACACCGATAGTACCATTGGTCTGAGAGGTTTCGGAATTGCTTGCGAAACAGTCTGTTATTACTACATTAATTTTATTTCCTGTGGTGCTGTATTCGTTCATGTCATAGGCTATAAAACTAGTGTTTGATTCAAAGTCATAGATTTTATCCGGCTTCGGAACTTCTACATGGCAGATGTACTGGTATATGTCTTCCATTTTTTTTGCAAGGTTTTCTGCCGCTTCTGTTGTCACGGCTTTTCTTTCTATGCTTCCGTCAGAATTTTTTACATAGGGATTTTTATAGCGTTCAACGACCCAGACATATACGTTGTCTGTCTTTGCATAGAGAGTGGATTCTTCAGCTGAAAATGTTTCATCACCGGTAGTTGAATTGTAGTATGTTATTACATTTATGCTGCGTGTGTCGCCCACATTATATGCCTCTTCAATTGAGCTGTTTCCTCTAGAAAGATCTGTTGATTGGCTTATCTTTGCAGTATGCAGAGCCACTTTCAGTTCTTCGGGAATAATCAAACTGTCCCGCATTTTCATGCTGTTTTCATAAGTCGTAATGTCTGTGTCAGTGATGATTTCGTTCATGTCAAATTCGTCTGCGGTATTTCTTGATGATGATGTGACATTCAGATTTACGTTTTCTGCGCTTCTTACATACAGCTGGTTTTTAATGACGTTTTCAGTCGGATTTACTTTCGCAAGATAGATTTTTTTACCACTTATGTCATTTCCTGAATAGGACCAGGTTTTTGTGGTCGTAGAATATTCAGAAAGTTTTTCGCACAGGATCAGGGAGGTAAGGGCCGAGGCTGAATCAACAGAATCGTTGCAGCCGGACAGTATTCCGGCAATAAATGCAGTGCAGGCAAGCCGTAAAATCTTTCTCATAAGTATTCCTCAATTAGCATCTAGAATCATTGTTTTCTCTGTACATATTTTACAACTACTAAGCAAAAATAGCGTTACAAAAAATCTGATTTGTTCTATGATGTGACTATGGTTACAAAACATAAGATGCAGGAATTGCAGGAATTGGCGGCCGTAAACGGGCCTTTGTGTGTTGGGTTGGATACAGATCCTTCTTACTTGCCGGAATCAGTAATAAAAGCAGTCGGCTCTGCGGAAGAAGCCGTGCTCATGTATAATAAAGAAATCATCCGTCGTATAGCGGCAGAAAAAAGTGCATGCTGCTGCAAAGTTCAGATTGCCTACTATGAGGCCATGGGACTTAAAGGGCTGAAAGTTTATGCTCAGACACTGCAGGCCGTAAAGGAAGCAGGTCTTGTTGTAATTTCGGACATTAAGCGCGGTGACATTGCGGCTACAGCAGATGCCTATGCAAGAGCCCATTTTACCGGCGATTTTGAGACTGACTTGATTACTGTGAACCCTTACATGGGATTCGATACTCTTGAGCCGTTTACAAAATATTCTGCTCCGGAAAAGGAAGGCAAGGGAGCATTTGTTCTGCTTTGCACTTCAAACCCTGGAATGACAGATATTGAGCATCAGGAACTCAAGAACGGCGGTCTTCTTCTTGACCGAGTTGGTGCTGAGATTGCACGAATAAACAATTCATTCAAAGAAAAATATCCTGATCAGACATGCGGCCCTATTGGAGCTGTTGTCGGAGCTACCCATGAAGCAGATGCACGCCGTATCCGCGACGCTTATCCGGAAACATTCTTCCTTATTCCTGGATATGGTGCTCAGGGTGGAGCTGCAAGAATTGCCGCAACATTGCTTGATAAAGCCGGTGGAACTGTAAACTCCAGCCGCGGAATTCTGTGTGCATGGAAAAAATTAGAAAAACTTGCTGCCCGCCGCGAAGAAAACTCTCTTTCCCTTGCTGACATTGCAGATGCTGCAAGTGAGACTGCGCTCTTCAGTAAGCAGGATCTGCTCAGTGCAAAAGCAGCCCTCTAAAGCAGCGGGAAAAATGCAGGCATGAAGAAAACTGGATTTTCAGCAATCCTTTTATTTTTTTGTTTCACTTTCTCAGCTTTTTCAGAAAGGATTACTCTCCCGATCAACGCAGAGGAAACTGGCCGCGAAACGCCTGTGGACTTTACCGTGGATTGGGATGAAAACTGGTTTTCAACAACTCCTTCAAACCAGTACAATCACGGGATTGCACGGATGGCCTGCATTCTTTCTGAAGTATCCTATGTAAACGAATCCGCTGATCCCCAGCTGACTCAGATAAAAAACGTATTCAGAAAGCTGGGCGTCCCTGATTCCAAGATGGAATTTCATTACGACATTGACTACAACGCAGCCGGCTTTGGAAACAATCAGGTTGCATTCAGTTTTGCTTCAAAAGAAATTACATTAAAGGGCGGCGTCAAAAAAACTCTGGTTTTTGTTGTTATCCGGGGAACTCCTTTCAGTGCCAACGAATGGATTTCAAACGTAAACGTAGCGGATTCTTCCAGAAAGGAGACCCTTGTTCACGAAGGGTTTTTCCTTGCAGAGACCAAGGTGCACAAAGAATTTATCTACTACCTTCTGAAAATGAAAATCAATCCGGATGAATCTTACTTCCTGATTACAGGTCACAGCCGTGGTGCTGCCGTGGCAAACCTCATGGGTGCGAATCTTGTGGAGGAAGGCTACTTCAAGCCGGAAAATCTTTTTATATACACCTTTGCCACTCCAAATGTTTCCCAGGAAGAAAAAACAGAAGACGCCAGATATGATTTCATCTGGAATATCGTAAGTCCGGAAGACATTGTTCCGACTGTTCCTATGCGGAAAGGCAACTGGAATTTTAAAAAGTTCGGAAATACAAGGGTTTTTGCAAACAGATGGAATGTTCCGAAAGACGTTTATGAGGACAGCTATATTCCGCGCATAAACGAAATCTATCAGAGGTTGATGGAACGACCTTATTATCCTTTTGAAACCGGCTATTTCATTCCTATGATGATAACCCGGCTCCTGACGAAGGTTTATCCTAAGATAAGTAAATATTACAAAAGTTCCTTTTCACTGCGAAAAGAATCGGAAAAAATTTTCTGGTCAATTTTTAATCCAAAGAAACTTGAA
>JAFPCT010000205.1 GCA_017390125.1 Treponema sp. | reverse complement strand
ATCAAGGCAGAGCTTGTTCCTTCAATCCTCAAGGATTCAGAATGGACTTCATGGAACACATCTGCAAAGAAAATCCTTGAGTCAAACTCTACTTTCGGCGTAAACCCTAACGACATCACACAGTACATTGTTCGTGAGCATGAGATCAGCATTGAAGAAAAACTTGCAAATGAATTCAAGGCTCAGAAAGCATTCTTTGCACGAATCGACATTCTCATGAAATACATCAACCGCGAGGAGACAGACAAGTCAAGCGAACTTTTCGCAGAAATGTACAACTATTTTGCGGCATTCGTAAAAACTCTCGATACATCAGACAGCACATCAAAGATTACAGAACAGATCGTTGCATCTTACCTTATCGTGCAGACTGTAACACAGAGAAACAAGCAGCTTGCAAATCCTTCAAAAGTTACATTCCAGAGCATTTACAACCGCATTGAAAATCCTCGTGAAATGTACGAGCTTCTCAAGGACACAAAGAACACATCTCTCCGCTCTGACTTCCTTAAGAACGTAAAAATGCTTCCTAACTGGGCAGACGAATTCGTACTCCTCTTCCCTACAGTACTCAGCGGCGATATGCTCAAGATGCTCGTAAACAGCGGATACACGGACAAAGTTCAGAAGCTCGCAGTTAACTGTTTTGAAAACTGCAGGGACTTCCGTTATGCAGTATTCTACCTGTTCGAAAACTGCCAGGAAGAAGAATGGTTCAAGTCTTGCGGAATTTCATATGAACGCCAGCTCATTACGCTCATTCAGATTATTGAGCTTGCTTACCGTGAGATCAGCAACCACGTTAATTCTACAGAAAACAAGAAAATTACAAAGAAAGCTACAGATCTTCTCTTTGAAAACAACACCCTTCTTAACTACATGTTCGCAAATGACGAGCAGACAGTTAACCGCATGTACACATTGATTAATGACCATGCAGACTTTGACCCTTCATACAAAGCCCTGCTCCGTGCAAAAATCATGGAAAGGTACCCGGATTTCAACTTCCACATCACGGAAGAAAAGGCCTCACAGCCAAAGGGTATGCTTGTTACTGCAAAAATGCTGGAAGCAAAGAAAAATCAGCTTGAAAAGATTCAGACTGTTGAGATTCCGGAAAACGCACGGGAAATTTCAGAAGCCCGCGCTCAGGGAGACTTGAAGGAAAACGCAGAATACAAGGCTGCAAAGGAGCACCAGCACTGGCTCAACGAACAGGCTACAAAACTGCAGTCTGAGATCAACCGTGCAGTTATCTTTGACCCGACAACAATCACAACAGCTATGGTTTCTTTCGCTACAGTTGTTACACTCTTCAATGAAGACACAAAAGCAGAAGAAACATACAAGATTCTTGGACCTTGGGAATCAGACCCGGACAACAACGTTGTATCTTACATGGCTCCGTTCGGAAACGCCCTTATGGACAAGAAAGTTGGTGAAAAAGCAAGCTTCACTATCAACGATCACAAATACAACTACACTATCAAGTCTATCAAGGCTCTTCAGCTGTAGTCTTTAGTGTAATTCAAAGAATGCCCGGGGACTTCCGCAAAACGGATTTTTCCGGGCAATTTTGTTTAAGGGCAAAATAATGGCAGCAATACAAATTCTCGATTCTGTTTACTATATTCCCGGCATTCCCGGCGGCACGAACATAGGCGTAGTTGCCTGCAGTTCAGAAGACGGAAACAGCACTGACATCCACCTGATTGAATCTGGAATGCACAGACAGGATGCTGAAAGAATATACAAGGAACTGGAGAGACTTTTTCCGGCAGAAAAAGGTGGATTCAAGGTAAAGACAGTCATAAATACTCATGCTCACACTGACCACGCAGGAGGAAATGCGTTTTTCAAGGAAAAGACATCCTGCGATATTTTGATAAGCAAAAAAGAAGCGGCGATTCTTTTGAACCCAGCCCTGAACGGAGTCATTTTCTGCGGCGGACAGCTTTATCCGGATATAAATATTCCCTACTTCATTGCAGAATATTCAGAACCGACAAAAATTATAGACGAAAACACGAAGATTTCCCTGTCGAACGGCACAGAACTTACATTCACATCCCTTCCGGGACACACCTTTGAAATGCTGGGAGTCAAAGTGAAAGAAAAGAGCGGAAAATCAGCATTTTTTGCAGGAGACGCTTTTTTCGGAAGCAACCACATAATAAAATACTGGATTCCCTATCTTTTTGACGTAAAGAAATTCAAGGAAACGCTGGACAAACTCGCAGATATGAAATGCACCATATTTGTTCCAAGCCACGGAAATCCATGTAAAAACATTGCGGAAGTCACGGAACTGAATAAAATCGCCGTAATTTCCACAGAACAGTGCATAATACATGCCCTTGAGGAAAAGGCTCAGACCGAAACTGACATACTGAAATACGTTGCAGACAAAAATGCTCTGAACCTCAGGATAAGCCAGTTCGTCCTGATCTCAATAACCATAAAGGCATACCTGATGTACCTGCTCAACGAAGGCCGGATTTCTTTCCAGATCTCCGAGAACAGGATGGTATGGTCAAAGACAGGCAGGGAAGACTAGTCGTCAAATCCAGGGACATTTACAGATTCGTCCCAGTTTTCCATGATCTGAACGGCGTTTGAAGTACCGATTCTGTTGGCACCTGCCGAAAGCATCTCAACAGCCTTCTGAGCCGTTCGTATGCCGCCGGAAGCTTTTACGCCAAAATCAGGCCCTACAATCTTGCGCATAAGCTGAACGCAGTGAACGGACGCACCGTTCGGAAGAAGCCTGCCGTCCGAGCTCTGAGGGGTGGCAAAACCTGTGGAAGTCTTTACGAAATCAGCACCGGCCCTTACAGCAAAACGGCAGCAGATATCAAGCTGAGTGTCATTAAGATAGCAGGTCTCAAGAATTACCTTCACAATGATTTTTTTACTTATTTTTGCGCCGGCAAAATGGGCGGCTTCCGTAACTTCCGCAATGTCAATTTCTGCCTCGGAAAAACGTCCGTCCATAACAGCGCCAAGATTGACTACCATGTCAATCTCATCAGCGCCGCTGGCAACGGCATAAGTGGTTTCCTGAACCTTGTCCTGAGTGGACACAGCGCCCAAAGGAAAGCCTATTACAGTACAGATTTTCACATCTGAATATTCAAGTTCTGTGCGGCAGACAGGAACATAAACAGGATTCACACATACAGAGGCAAACTTATATTTCTTGGCTTCCTGACACAATCTGATTATCTCACGAACTCCTGCAGTCTGTGCAAGAAGGGTATGATCGATTAGGGATGCAACTTTTTCTTTTTTCATACTTTGAGTATACAACTTGAAAACTTAAAAAGTCTAGGTTAGAATTGACTTATCTTATGCCTTAAGGAGAACATTATGGCTTACAAAATCAACGAAGAACAGTGTGTAAACTGCGGTTCATGCGAACCAGAATGCCCGGTTGGAGCAATCTCAGAACAGAACGATAAGCGCGTTATCAATGCAGATGCTTGCATCAGCTGCGGAAGCTGCGCTTCAACTTGCCCAGCAGAAGCTATTTCTGAGTAAGTAAAAAAAGCAGGGCTGCCGGAAAATACAATGGCAAGCCCTGTTTTTTTCTGAGGAAATTATAATGAACCGATTCATAACATCATTAAAAGAAAATATTTTTACGGCAGGAAAAATTATCGTGCTTGTAGCAATCTGCCTCATCTCAGGATTTATAATTTCCTATCCTTTCTGGAAATTTGCAGAAACGAGCCCAAAGATTTACACTGTCTGCGTCCTTACCCTTATGGCAGGAGCGGCACTTTATTATGCAGTAAAGACATTCCGTGCAATGTCCGTAAAAAAAGTCATTAAGCTCATCCTGAATTTCCTGATAATCCTGCTGGGAGCAGCTGGTATTGTCGTGCTCGTTCTGAACGAATACCGGTTTTTTTCACTTCTGCTTCTCATAGCAGTCTCATTTCTCTGCTTCCTTACAAACATGCTCCTTTATGAAAAGAAATCGGATTAAAGCCTTTATTCTCTTTCTTGCCTTTCCGCTGACTCATGCCGCGGCAGAAATTCCGGCGGAAGTTACAGTGCAGGAAAGCCGGCTTCCGGTAATCAGAAAACTTTCCTCTACGGACAATATTTTCAAACAGTTCAGCCAGACCGTAAACTGGAACGAAAAGCTCAAGGCCGGAAATCCGGAGGCAGAACAGGAAATTGAATTTTACGTCTATGAGGCAAACAGATATGACGACATACTTTCCGTTCATGCAGACAGCGGCATTCCCTACGACACAATAATCAGCATAAATTCAATAGCAAATGCAGACGTAAAGCTGGAAGGCAGAAAACTAATACTACCGACGGCAAAAGGAATTTTCGTAACCACCTCTCCCCGGACAAACATAGAGCTGCTTGTTTTTCAAGAATTCAGAGATTTATTTAGCGAATCTGAAAATCTGTGCTATAATGTTCGTGGCAGGAAGTTTTGTTTTCTGCCGGACAAAAGATTGACGCCCACACAGCGCGCTTTTTTCCTTGATCCGTCAATGCAGCTGCCGCTGCGGAATATTTCCGTAACTTCAGCCTTTGGATTCAGGAACAGCCCTGTCTACAATACATGGAAATTCCACAAGGGCATTGATCTTGCAGCAAAAGACGGCACACCAGTATATGCCTGTCAGAACGGACGTGTAAGGGAAGTAATCGCCATGGATTCCATATTCGGCAACTGCATAATACTGCAGCACGAAAACGGATGCTCCAGCGTTTACGCACATCTTTCTGATGTCTGCGTGAATAAAGGCGACGTAACGGCAAAAGGGACCGTAATAGGCCACACAGGACATACAGGTGCAGCAACAGGACCTCACCTTCATTTTGAGATCAGAATGAACGGAGAAGCAATGAACCCGGCAGATGTATTGAATTTTTCCGGGCAAAACTGAAACGAATGAAAAAAGGAAGTCAAATGACAGAGAGAAAAACACTTCTTTTCGCATTACTGTTCACCTCGTTCATTCTTACCGCTTCAGCCGAAACCTTCCGCATACGGAAAACCAGCGTTGTAAATCTCGGCAACGACACAGCTTCGGAATCAACTGTAAGAACCGGAATAAATGACGGAATCGCAGTATTTCTTCCGAAGGACAGGACTTACATTGAGGGAATAGAACTTAAAATTCAGATTCCTAAAATCGTCAGCGAATGGCGTGACTGCGTAGCATTTTCAATATACGACGGAATAAGTCCCCGTCCTGAATCCGGACAGATTGACTATGAGGGCAAAAAAATTTACGTCACTCCCCTTCCACAGCAATTGAACTGGATCCTGCAGATTCCCCTTGAGGAAGAAAATTCAATAAAAAACAGCTCATACGTTACAAAAATAAACATACTCCCGGCAGCTGACAGAGGCTTTACCTTCTTCCGTTTCCAGCCTGCAATGAAAGGTGTGCCGGATGAGACATACAAGGCGGAGCTTTCCGTCACTGTAAAACCAGTCCTTAAAAATCTTGGAGAGCTGGTCCTTTCCATAAGGGACTCAAACTCAGAAAAAGTTCCGTCGGAAATATACATAGACGACAAGCCTGTGGTTCTCAAAAATGACAGGATTTATCTTGAGCCCGGAGTTCACAACCTTTCGGTTCAGAACACAGAATTCAGGAATGAATTCCGATCCATTGTAATTGAGCAGGCAAAAACCACAGAAGTGAACCTTACGCTCAGAAGCAACGAACCGGTGCTGAAAATAACCGCTCCTCAGACCGCCCAGCTCTTCCTTGATTCAACCCCTGTATCAGCTTCAGGAAAAGAACTGACAGTTACTGAAGGAGAGCACACGATACGCTGTCTTCTTGGCGGTTATGAAATGATACGCACGCTGAACATCATGAAAGGCAAAACCTATAGTGTGAATTTAGTCGTAGACATGGAAATAACAGAAGAATAATAAAAAAACGCTAAAGATTTTTCGTATGGAGGGCGATAATAATAATACCGGGGGCATTTTCCCCTCCCACCCGTGCTCCCCGGTTGCCTGATGGGCATGGCGCTGCAGAATGCAGCGCCTTTTTTTTGCTCCTTTTGCCATCAAACAGTACATTATCAAACGATACATTAAAGAAGAAAATTGACAAAACAGGTCAAATTTCATACTCTAATAGAATGAACAATATAAAAAAATCTACTTTAATTTGGTTCAGCATTCTTTTTCTTGCAGCCGTAGTTACAGGCTCGCTTCTTGGACTGGGACTTTCAGAAACCGTAAACATTAAAAATACAGAATATATCACATCCTTTGACACAGCGCTTCCTACAAAATTGCTCGATATAAACGGGGAATTGATTACAGAATTCTCTTCTGATGAAAAGCGCGAGATTATCAGCCTTAACAGACTTCCTCAGCACATGCTTGACGCCCTCCTTACACGAGAGGACCGCATTTTCTACAAGCACCACGGATTCAGTTTCAAGGCAGTAATGCGTGCCGTTGTGGGAAAACTTACCGGAAAGTCTCTTGGAGGCGGTTCTACATTGACACAGCAGATTGCCGGAACCCTTTACTGCGACCGAACAGAAATGTCAATAATGCGAAAAATAAAGGAACTCTGGTGGGCAATACAAATGGAGCGTCACCTTTCAAAAAATGAAATCCTTGAGCTTTACCTGAACAAAATCTATTTCGGTGGCGGAACTTACGGCGTAAACGCAGCCTCAAAATACTATTTCGGACATTCAGCAGAGGAAATCACGCCGGCAGAAGCAGCAATCCTTGTCATTCAGCTCTCTAACCCGGCATTCTACAATCCGTTTGACCACCCGAACCGTGCGATGGACCGACAGCATGACGTCCTTAACTCAATGGTAAAGGCCGGCTACATTTCAAGAGAGACAGCAGATGAATCTTTTGACGATTTCTGGAGCAGCTTTGACTACACCCGTACAAGTTCCTCTGCATACCTTATGCGCAACGACAAGGCTCCATGGTTCAGCGAATATGTACGCCGCGAGCTTGGCGGAATGATTTACGGAAGCCAAAACATATATACAAGCGGATTTACAGTAAACACAACACTGAACCTCAAGCATCAGGAGCATGCCCAGCGCATAATGGAAAAATACATCCGTATTGCAAATGACCGCTACCAGGCTGAGCATTCATCACGCTCCGGAATGGCATTTACGACATACATTCCTATGACAGAACTCCTTTCCCTTGTATTCAACCTGCCTTCAATCAAGGTAAGCGAGCAGCGGGCACAGGCAATTGCCAACGCCACATACAAAAACCAGATAAACCCGATTCTTGACGTTGTCTCAATGATGACAGGCGTGGACAGCCTTAAAATTAGCGTAATCAACAAGGCTAACGCAGAGACAAAGAAAGAAAGCGAAAAGACAACGATTGAAGGAACCATGGTCTCAATTGAAAATGACACCGGCTACATAACAGCTCTTGTAGGCGGAAGCAAATTCGATCAGGAAAACCAGTTCATAAGAGCAATTCAGGCGCGTGTTCAGCCTGGTTCGACATTCAAGCCTCTTTATTACACAGAAGCAATCAATTCAAGAAAATTCACACCGGTAACGCCAATTTCAGACACACCGGTTGTATTCCACACAGCAGACGGGAAGCCTTATATTCCTCTGAACTTCAAAGGTGAATGGGAAGGCGACGTAGAAGTATGGTATGCGCTCTGCCGTTCCATGAACGTTCCTTCACTTAAGGTACTTGACGGCATAGGATTTGACGCAGCGATAAACCGTGCGGTATCACTTCTGGGAATCTCAAAAGAGGAGCTTCCTTCAAGAGCATTCATTCCGGGCTATCCTCTCGGTCTTGGTGTTGTTTCTGTACGTCCGATAGAAATGGCGCGGGCATTCAGCATTATTGCCAGCAGCGGAAAGGAAATTACACCGATGGCAATCCGCACAGTAGAAGACAGAAACGGAAACGTAATCATGAACCCTGAACGGGAAATCCGCGAGGCACAGAAGGCCAAGGGTGAAGCAATACAGGTTCTTTCTCCCCAGACAGCATTCGTAATGGAAAAAATGCTTGAGAACACTGTAAACGGACCTGGTACTTTGAGCGCACAGAGCTGGAAGTTTGACTACAAAACGGACAAAGGCCAGAAATACACAATTCATGCCGGAGGAAAAACCGGTACGACACAGAACTGGGCTGACGCATGGACAGTGGGATTTACTCCTTTCAACACCTCTGCATTCTGGTTCGGATTTGACAAACCAGGACAGTCTCTTGGTCTCAAGATTACCGGTGCAACTCTTGCCGGTTTTGCATGGGGTGACTACATGCGTGAGATTCACCGTGGACTTCCTGCGAAAGACTTCAATAAACCAGCAGAAGGCGTAATTCAGGTAACTGTCTGCTCTGTAAGCGGAAAAATCGCAACTCCTGAATGCGGCAAGCACGTTACCACCCAATGGATTCTGGAAGGAACCCAGCCTACAGATATATGTCCGGTTCACGGCGGAAAGACTTCAAATTCTTCTGCTCTTGGAATCTTCAGGCTTAAGAATGAGATGTACCAGTCTGGAGCCCGCAGCATCAGGACATTTGAAAAAACACCTCTCAAGCTTAACCTTGACTTCCTGAGAGGAGTTGAAGTAAATTCTCCGGAGAAAGAAAACCAGAATGCAAAAATCCAGCAGAAGGAAGAAAACACCCCTCTGCCTGACTACAACTATCTTATGGAATAGGATTCTGTGCCATGCTTGTTAACATAAAGGACATAAAGATAAAGAAAAGAGTCAGAAAAGATTTAGGCAATCTTGAAGACCTGAAAAACAGCCTCAGGACTTACGGACTTTTGAATCCGATTACCCTCAACTCAAAATACGAGCTGATTGCGGGGGAACGCCGTCTTCAGGCAGCAGCACAGCTTGGCTGGACAAATATCAACGCAGTAATACTGAGCAATGTAAGCGAGATTGATGAGCTTGAAATGGAGCTTGAAGAAAACAACCAGCGCAAAGAGTTCTCGAAAGAAGAGCTTCTTGAAGGCTACCGTCGTCTGGAAAAACTCAGGAATCCATCCCTTTTCAGAAAGTTCGTCATGATGCTGAAAAAATTGATTGACTTCATAAAAAAACTTTTATCAAAGAAAACAAAATAAGCTGACTTCTCACACGCTGATAAAAGACATAAAAAAAGCCGGACTGCAGCTCTCTGCTGAAATCCGGCTTTGTCATTTACAGCTCACCGATGAAATACTTTTTCTTTCCGCGGCGGAAAATCAAAATCTTGCCTTCAAGGGCCATATCCTTAGTGATGACCATGTTTTCATCTGTAACAGGCTCACCGTTTACGTATACAGCCTTTGCAGTAAGGAATTCCCTTGCCTCTCGCCGGCTCTGGGCAATCTTATTGTTAACAAGGACATCGATTACCGGCTCTTCTTTTTCAAATTTAAAGCTCGGAACACCTTTCATTCCGCTCAAAATATCTTTTACAGAAAGTCCCTTAAAATCACCGGCAAAAAGCTTCTGGCTTACAGTAACTGCATTGTCAGCCTCCTCTTTGCCGTGAATATCTTTTACAACTTCCCATGCAAGAGTTTTCTGCGCAATACGCTTTTCTGGAGCAGCCTGCTGCTCTGCATAAATCTTCTCAATTTCATCCCGTGAAAGGAATGTAAATACCTTGAGGTATTCAAGCACCTTTGCATCATTAGTGTTGATAAGGTACTGGTAGATTTCGTAGGCAGAAGTTTTGTCCTTATTGAGCCAGAGAGCATTTCCTTCTGATTTTCCGAATTTCTTTCCTGTGGAATCAAGGATAAGAGGCATTGTAAACGCATAGGCTGGTTTGTCCAGCATTTTACGGATGAGATCAACGCCAGTTGTAATGTTTCCCCACTGATCCGAACCGGCAACCTGCATTATACAGTTCTTTTCCTGGAAAAGATGAACAAAGTCGTAGCCCTGCATAAGCATGTATGAAAATTCTGCAAAAGTAATGCCTGTCTCAAGACGACGACGGATTATATCCTTGTCCAGCATGTAATTTACATTGATATACTTGCCCACATCACGAAGGAAGTTCAACCAGCTGTAGCCTTTCATCCAGTCATAGTTGTCTACAAGTTCTGCCGACGGAACAAGACGTGCAATCTGATTTTTGATTCCGTTTATGTTGTTGTTAACAGTCTCTTCAGAAATAATCTCCCGTTCTGCTGTCGGACGAGGATCACCAATGCGGCCTGTAGCTCCACCGCACAAAAGCACAGGATGGTGGCCGGAATTTGCAAGACGCTTTGCCATACAAAGCGAGGAATAATGACCAAGGTGAAGGCTGTCTGCCGTAGGATCTGTACCCCAGTAAAAACTGAAAGGGTTCCCGTCAAGAATTTCTTTAAGCTCGTTTTCATCACCGGCAACGTCTTTGATAAGTCCGCGCCATTTCAAATCTTCGTACAATGACATAAGTACTCCTTGTAATAAAAAAGGTCTTCCTATTCGGGAAGACCTTGCAGTTTCATATTTAACGAACACAATTCATGCAGAACGCATAAGACTTCCCGAAAATGAGCAGAAAACAGAACAAAGGCGGTAAAGGTAAGCCAACGTAGAGGAATTGATTTTCTGAACCCATAGGAAGATGTGCTTCATATATTTTTACCTTATCAGAATAGAATTCTTGTGTCAAGAATGGGAAAAAAGTATAATGTAGGAATGAAAAAAAGGTTTGCAATCATATTCATTCTTCTCTCCGGCTTTTTCAAGATCTCCGCACTGGGAATCGGTCCTCAGGT
>JAFPCT010000204.1 GCA_017390125.1 Treponema sp. | reverse complement strand
GGTTACGTCGTACAAACGGTCATTGTCTACTATGAATATGATTCCGGAATCGGTCTGTTCTGCCGCGTAAAGCGAAAAATCTTCACCGTTTTCATCTGGCAAAGGCGAGTCGATAATTATGAGGTCATAGTAATTCTGTATCAAATCACGGCGGGCTTCTCCGCAGTTTTGAAAAGTTGTAATTTTTTCAAAAGCCTGTGCAGAAAGCAGCCCTGAAATTATGCCCAGAGTAGAACTAGTGTTTGATACTATTAAAATCGAATCCATTTTGGAACTTAGTTGCTGCCGTTATTTGCTGACGATTCAACCAGAGCATTTACTGTAACATCCGGCAGAACTGATTTTACAAAGTCACTGGATTTCATCAGTTCCAGGGCTTCCGGTAATGAATGAGGAAGAGACTCAATGTTCTTAAGTTCTGCTTCTGATGCCTTGTACGTGTTTACGAGCATTTCCGGCTGAAGTTTTGCGTTCTGCTCCATTCCTTCGATTCCGGCTGCAATGATGAGCGAAAGCGCTGCGTACTGGTTGCAGCTTGAATCCGGCGAGCGCAGCTCAATTCGATTGCGTGATTCTTCACCGGCAAAAGGAATGCGGATAAGCTGGCTTCTGTTTCCGCGGCTCCAGCCTATGTATCTTGGTGCTTCAAAATGACCGAGGCGGCTGTAAGAAGATGCGCTTGGGTTCAAAACGGCTGTGATTTCACGGATTCTGTTCATCACGCCGGCAATAAAGCCTGCTGCTTCCTTTGAATTCGAAACGTCTTCAAATATGTTCTTTCCGTCTTTGAAAACTGAAATGTTGATGTGAAGTCCGTTTCCAGGCTTGTCTGCAATTGGTTTTGGAGAAAACTCTGCATGAAGGCCGTTCCTGTTTGCAACAGTGCGGACGATTGTCTTGAATGTAGAAAGGTTGTCTGCAGCTTTTACAGGAGAATCATATTTAAAGTCTACCTCGTGCTGTCCGGGGCCTGCCTCGTGGTGGCTTACTTCAGGCTGGATTCCCATCTGCTCAAGAGTAATGCAGATGTCGCGGCGTACGTTTTCGCCTTTGTCCAAAGGTGCAAGATCGCAGTATCCGCCGTTGTCATGGGGAATAGTAGTCGGGTTTCCTTTCTCATCCAGCAGGAACAGATAGAATTCACATTCTGTGCCGATTTTTATTTCGTAGCCTTTTTTTGCGGCCATCTCTACTTCATTCTGAAGAATGTGGCGTGTGTCTCCTTCAAACGGAGTTCCGTCCGGGTATCGGATGTTGCAGTAAAAACGCACTACCCTTCCGTGCTGCGGGCGCCATGGAAGTACAGAAAGTGTAGAAGGATCCGGCACAAGGAAAAGGTCGCTCTTGTTTACGCTCAAAAAGCCCTGTACGTTGCTTGCATCAAAAGAAATGCCGCTCTTAAATGCCCGCTCAAGTTCGCAGGGCTGAATTGAAATGCTCTTTATTTCGCCAAAAATATCTGTAAAAAATAATTTTATGAATTTTACGTCATTTTCTGAAATGTACTGCAAAATTTCGCTTTCTGTGTATTCCATTTCGTTCTCCAAGTTCAATTTAATTTTATCTTAACTTTTGATAATTGTCATTATATGTTAGAATGTGAATATGAATACGAAAATCAATTTTCCAAAAGTAATTCTTTTTACAACTGCCGGAATCATCATTCTTCTGGCACTCAGTTTTGCAGTTCTGGCAATTGCCTCAAGAAAACCGACTGCCGCTTTCTATGGAATCTCGGAACGAAATCAGAAAAATATCGAAGCAGTTTTGCAGACAACACATACCCGACGAAATAAAAAATCACTCCCATACAATATCGTAACTTTGGACAGCTCTGTTTCTCTTCAGAAGGCATTGAAGAATGTAAAAAAGCCGACCCTCCTTTTCATAAACAACGGACTGAACGCAGAGTATGCAATTAAGCTTGCCGCAAAAAGCAGGACTGGAGTGAATGAATCGGTTTTGAGCGGAATGACAAATTCTGTCCGCCGTACGGCTGTTGTTTCTGCCGGTGCAGCAAAAGACAAGGTGCTTGCCCTTCCGCTGCTTATGGACAACTATGAAATCGATATTTCAAACGTAAAGTTTCAGCCGGAAGTCATTGAGAAGGTGTTCACCATTGATGACCTGGAAAGGGTTGCAAAGATGTCAAAGTCTTCCACCCGTGCACCTATAATTTTTGCTTCTGCCGATGATGAAATTTTCCTGAATGTTTTCGGGGCATTTGTTGAGGCTGTTTCCGGCCGTGAAAAGTTTGACAGTGCCGTTGAAAAAATCCGAAGCTCAATTTCAGTAGGAAAGTCTTCCCGGGCTGCATTCGTAAGCCTGCTTACAGAGCTTTGCGCAAATGACGGTGAATTTTATGAGACGGTTCAGCTTTTCAAGAAATGGGAACAGATGGGAATTTTTCCGAAAAACTATCTTATGTTTCAGCAGAAAGACGTGAATGCTTATATGATCAGTGATAATTTGAATGCAGTCGTAATTATGAGTTTGAGCAAACACCGCAGCATAGAGCGCACGGTAATCGCAAAGTACACTTCAAGTTTCATTCCTGCTTCAACTGCAAGGGGCGACAGGAATTTTACTGCTCCGGTTATATACGGAATTATGCTTAAAAAAGACAAGGTTGCAAAACAGTCTCTTGAGCTGCTTGCCGGTGATTTGCAGACTCAGCTCTGCACAAAGACCGGGCTTGCTCCTGTTCTTGCAAGATGCGGCGTTCCGGACCGCCAGAGCGATGACGTACGTTACTGGGTTGCAGCAACAAACGTTCCGCTCCCGGCATTCAGCGACGCCGCATTTACAAACAAGCCGAACCGAGCCACTTTTGCCGAAGCACTGCGCTCGATTCTCCGCTAGTTCTACAGCTGACGCATAAGGTTTACCATCTCGATGGCACCCAATGCACAATCATAGCCCTTATTTCCGGCTTTGCTTCCGGCTCTTTCGATTGCCTGTTCAATGTTTTCTGTTGTGATTACGCCGAACATTACAGGCACTCCATTTTTCATTCCGGCCTGGGCAATGCCTTTTGAAACTTCTGCACATACGTAATCGTAATGTGTTGTTGAGCCGCGTATTACAGCACCAACTGCAATTACTGCATCGTATTTTCCGCTTGCAGCCATTTTGTCTGCAATTACAGGAATTTCAAATGCGCCTGGAACCCAGACAGCCGTGATGTTTTTTTCCTCAACACCGTGGCGAACAAGACCGTCAACAGCGCCGCCCAAAAGTTTATTAACGATTATTTCGTTAAAGCGAGAGGCGATGATTCCAACTTTCATTCCAGCCGGAGCAACAAGTTTTCCTTCAAGTAAATTGATTTCGTTCATATTATCCTTCCTTATATGATTTTCAAGTTATAGTTTTTCAGTGAACATATGACCCATTTTGTCCCGCTTTGTCTTAAGGTAGAACAGGTCGTATTCCTGAGGTTTTATTTCAATTGGTTCCCGCTTTACAACTTTAAGTCCAAAGCCGTCCAGACCATAAATTTTTTCCGGGTTGTTTGTCAGAAGCCGCAGGCTCTTGCATCCCAGGTCCCGCAGAATCTGCGCACCAATCCAGTATTCACGCAGGTCCGGTTTGAATCCAAGCTTGATGTTAGCTTCGACTGTATCATAACCCTGTTCCTGCAGCGTGTATGCCTTGAGCTTGTTGATGAGCCCGATGCCTCTTCCTTCCTGCCTCATGTAAAGGATTATTCCTCTGCCCTCTTCTGCAACCCTTTCCATAGCCGCATGAAGCTGAGGACCGCAGTCACAGCGCTGTGAACCGAAAACGTCGCCGGTAAGACATTCCGAATGAACGCGGCAGAGTACGTTCTCGCCGTCGCCGATGTCTCCACGGACAAGAGCAACGTGATGCTCTCCTGTTATGTCGTTCACATAGCCGTAAATGTCAAAGTCACCGTATTCTGTCGGGAGCTTTGCCTTTGCTTCCTGTACAACGTGTTTTTCGTGCAGTCGCAGATAATCCTGCAGAGCCTTTATCGTGATGAATTTAAATCCGAATTTTTTTGCCATTTCCTGAAGCTTAGGCGTGCGCATCATAGTTCCGTCATCGTCCATGATTTCGCAGCAAAGCCCGCACTGCTTGAGCCCTGCCAGACGGCAAAGATCAACGGTGGCTTCTGTGTGGCCGTTTCGTACAAGGACGCCGCCTTTTTTTGCAATCAGCGGAAACATGTGTCCCGGCCGCCTGAAATCATTTGGTACGGAAGAATCGTCCACACATTTCATTGCGGTAATTGAACGTTCTGCTGCAGAAATGCCTGTGGTTGTTGAAACGTGGTCAATTGAAACAGTGAAAGCCGTTTCGTGATTGTCTGTGTTTTCTGCAACCATAGGATAAAGATTAAGCTTCAGGGCAAGTTCTTCGCTCATCGGTGTACAGATCAGTCCCTTTGCGTAAGATGCCATCATGTTTATGTTTGCCTGTGTTGCAAACTCTGCGGCACAAATCATGTCGCCTTCGTTTTCCCGGTCCTCGTCATCGCTGACAAGAATAATGCGTCCGGCTTTAAGTTCTTCAAGAGCTTCTTCAATAGTATTATATTTGTATTCCACTGGAATTACCTCCGTTTTTAATATTTTTCTGAAAGCCAGTTCAGAAGTTTTGCATCTCTTGCAGACTCGTCCTGTGTGTTTACAGAACCAGACTGCATGAGTTTCTGCACGTATTTTCCAATCACATCATTTTCAAGATTTACAGTATCCCCGGCTTCTTTTGAAAGAAGGGTCGTTTTTTCGCCGGTATGGGGAATTACGCTTACTGCAAATTCCCTGTCGTTGACCTTTGCAACTGTAAGGCTTATTCCGTCAATGGCTATGCTGCCCTTTTCTATTATCAGGTTCAGGATTGATTTTGGGGCGCTGATGTAAACCCACACAGCATTTCCGTCTTTTTCAAGTTTTGAGATTGTTCCTGTGCCGTCTATGTGTCCGCTTACGATATGACCGCCGAAGCGGCCGTCTGCAGCCATTGCCCGTTCCAGGTTTACCCGGCTTCCTTTTTTCAGGCTTCCAAGATTTGAACGGCTCAAGGTTTCAGGCATTACGTCTGCTGTAAAGAAAGAGTCTGTCATTGAAGTAACGGTAAGGCAGACACCGTTTACGGCAATGCTGTCGCCGATTTTTGTGCCGCCGCCAAGGACTTTCTTTGCCTGAACGCAGAGTTTTCTGCCGCCGACTGACTGAATTGATCCTGTTTCTTCAATAATACCAGTGAACATTTGCAATTCCTTTTCTGAGGGCGAAAAAAAAGCCCTGCAGAATTTCTACAGGGCTTGAATTAAGCAAGATAATTTCCAATACGGAATAAATTACTTCTTTCATCCAGACTTTACTGTCGGTCACGGAATCGCACCGTGTCATGCAAGGCAAGCCCTGCTCGCTGACTTTTGCCCGCGAAATTGCGGCATTCACAGCCGGTGGGGAATTTCACCCCGCCCTGAAGTTCAGTTCAACAATAGCAGAAAAAGCATGAAATTTCTACTTTAAATTTGATTTTTTAAATTCATAAGTTACAAAACAAGAATTTTCAATGCTTATGCGTGTAATTGCTATCATTCTGCTATTTTGATATAGTTGAGCCATGAGTGAAAAAATTACAGACTGCCCTTGTGGTTCGGGTAAAAAATACAGCGAATGCTGTGAACCAGTTATTAAAGGAACAACAAAAGCCGCTACTCCAGAAGCATTGATGAGAGCGCGCTATTCAGCTTATGTTGCTCATGAAATTGATTTTATTATCTCTTCCTGTGAAGAAGGCGAAGGAATCGCTGATATTGATAAGGAAGCTACAGAAGAATGGAGCCGCCAGTCAAAATGGCAGGGCTTGAAGATTCTCCGCACAGAAGAAAAAGGCGACGAAGGTATTGTTGAATTCATCGCAGAATACACAATGAATCAGATGATTGAACATCACCACGAGATTGCTGGTTTCAAGAAAATCAACGATGAATGGAAATATGTTACTGGAAACATTATCACTGAAACTGTAAAACGCGATGGTGCAAAAATCGGTCGAAATGATCCTTGTCCATGCGGAAGCGGCAAAAAATACAAGAAATGCTGCGGTAGATAAGCACATGTCAGAACGGATAATTACAGGTTTTCACGCAATTGAAGAAAAAGTTTTACGCGCAAAGGATTCTGGTTCGGCCGAGGGAATGCGTCTTGTGTTCAGTAAGCCGGGACCTCGCGTAAAGAAAATTCTTGCGGCTGCTAAGGAAGCTGGAATTCCATGTTCACAGGCAGATGACCGCGCTCTGGACGGACTGGTTCAGGTGCTGCCGGAAACAAGCCGTGATCATCGCGGGATTGTGCTTTGCTTGAGCGGTGACCAGGCTAAAACTAAGAATCTGGTTGATTTTGAACAGTGGCTTTCTGCTTCTCGTGCAAAACCTGAGGATGAGCGACAGACGGTTGTGGTTCTTGATTCTGTTACTGATCCTCATAATGTCGGTGCGATTATCCGTAGCTGCGATCAGTTTGGTGCCAGTCTTGTGGTTATTCCTGAGCGCCGTGGTGCAAAAGACGTTGAAAACAATGAAGTTATAGCCCGCTCTTCTGCTGGTTCCAGCGCGTGGGTTCCTGTTGCTGTTGTGAGCAATTTGGTTCGCACTGTGCAGCTTCTTAAGGAAAACGGCTTCTGGTCTTATGGCGCTGATGCCGGCGGTGAAAACGTAACGAAGATGAAGTTTGCTCCCCGTTCTGTAATTGTTATGGGAAGCGAAGGCAGTGGTATTGCCCGTCTTCTGAAAGAACAGTGTGATTCGATTGTGAGCATTCCGACTTGCGGTAAAATCGACAGTTTGAATGTAAGCGTTGCTGCTGGTGTACTTTTATACGAGAATTACAGACAGAGTTTGTAGGGCTCTTGCTTGACCAAACTACTGAATTATTTTATAACAGAGGTACAGACGAAGGCGTCTGCCTAAGGGCATATTATGTGCTTTTAGGCAGACGCCTTTTTTATTTCTTTGAAATTTGGGGGTTACGGGAAAAGCGGGTTAGAAATGGTAAATCCAATTTATAACGCTTTTGCTATTGTAATTATGTGTGGATTTGTAGGTTGTTTTGATTTATCATCTGGAACCGCTCCGATTGGGGAGGGGTTGAAGGAGGAGCTAAGGGCTCGGGTTTTGGAGATGTCTAAGAGGATTCGGCATCGTGGGCCGGATTGGAGCGGGGTTTATACTGGGGATAATGCTATTTTGAGCCATGAAAGGCTTTCGATTGTTGATCCTTTGAGCGGAAAACAGCCGTTGGTCAGCGATGACGGGAAAATCATCCTGGCGGCTAACGGTGAGATTTACAATCACAAGGATATTCGCGCCCAGCTTGCGGGAAGCTATCAGTTTAAGACAGGAAGCGACTGCGAGGTTATCATTCCGCTGTACAAAAAATATCGTGAAAGCGGCAATTTTTCTGCGATGATTGAACAGCTTTCGGGTATTTTTGCCTTTGCGCTTTATGATTCTGAAAATGACGTGTACCTTGTTGCCCGGGATGAAATCGGGGTAATTCCCCTTTATCAGGGGTGGGACAAGGCTGGCCGCTATTATGTTGCAAGCGAGCTTAAGGCCCTTGAAGGCGAATGCCAGACTATAGAAGAATTTCCTAACGGATGCTCTTTGTATTCCGGTGTTGGAGACGGGGCGTTGCGGGGTGTCCCCGCAGAAGGGGTAGCGGAAGCCGGTACGGCTGGAGCGAGGGGAAGTCTTTCCCCTGCTGGTCCTGTGCGCTGGTATCATCGTGACTGGGAAAGTTTTGATGCCGTAAAAAATAATCCTAGGGCTACGGACGACAGGGGAGAGGTGATCAATCCGGCGGTGATTGAAAAAGTTAGGAACGGTCTTGAAAGTGCGGTTAAGGCTCAGCTTATGAGTGATGTTCCTTACGGAGTTTTGCTTTCGGGAGGACTGGATTCTTCGATTATTGCGGCGGTTACACAGAAATTCAGCAAGAAGAGGATAGAATCTGACAGCAAGGAAAGTGCATGGTGGCCTCAGCTTCACAGTTTTGCGGTTGGGCTTGAAGGTTCCCCTGACCTGGTTGCGGCAAAAAAAGCGGCGGAATATATTGGTACCGTTCATCATGAGGTTCATTTTACGATTCAGGAAGCTTTGGATGCGCTGCCGGACGTAATCTATCATATTGAAACTTACGACATTACCACTGTGCGGGCTTCTACTCCGATGTATCTTCTTGCAAGGGTAATCAAGTCCATGGGTATCAAGATGGTTCTGAGCGGTGAAGGTAGCGACGAGCTTTTTGGCGGCTACCTGTATTTCCATAAGGCTCCGAATGCCCAGGAATTCCACGAGGAGCTTGTGCGCAAGATGAGCAAGCTGCACCTGTACGACTGCTTGAGGGCAAACAAGTCACTTATGGCCTGGGGTGTTGAAGGCCGCGTTCCGTTCCTGGACAAGGATTTCATTGACATTGCCATGAGGTTGAATCCTAGCGACAAGATGAACATAAAGCTTTCTGACGGAAAGCAGAGGATGGAAAAGTGGATTCTGCGCAAGGCTTTTGAGGACCTGCTTCCGGAAAACATCTGCTGGAGACAGAAGGAGCAGTTTTCTGACGGCGTAGGCTACAACTGGATTGATACCCTTAAAAAGATGACTGAAGATAAGGTTAGCGATGCTGAATTTGCGCGCCGCGAAAACCGTTTCCCGGTAAATCCTCCGAAAACAAAAGAGGAATATTACTACCGCGAAATTTACAGCCGTCTTTTTCCAAGCGACAGTGCGGCTCGTTGTGTTCCTCATGAAGCCGGCGTTGCTTGCTCTACTGCGAAGGCCCTTGAATGGGATGCCGCATGGAAGAACATGGACGAACCTAGCGGAAGGGCAATTGCGGGTGTTCACGACAAGGCGTACTAGCCGGGGAAAAACTTCGACGTAATGACTGCCAAAAGGGGAAGTAACTTCTCAGCTCGTACTGCCTGACCGCTTATTTCCCTGCAACTGCTACAGTTTTTACAATGGAAACCGCTGTGGTAAGGCGGCTGATATTTTCTGTTTCAATGTTTCCGCTGGAGCCGTCCAGAGAGCCGCAGCCTGCGAATTCCAGGCGGATTTCTTCGCCGGAGGCAAGGTCTGACGGTATTTTTCCGACATACACTACGGAAGGCTGTCCGTTCACGCCGGAATTTTTCTTTGTAAAAAAGTCATTGTAGTCAAAGCTGGTGTTGAATTCTGCTTTTATAGTGCAGCCTTCATCAGGAATGTCTGCAATAAAGATGACGCCGCCTTTTGGTGTTGCGCTTGTCACTGCGTCGAGTTTTTCATTCTCAACTTTGGACTTTACGGCTGTTTCATTTTTTGAACTGTGGTACCAGACAGGCAGGGATTCCGGCCGGCCTTCTTTCGGGCTGAAAATCCATGTGCGGCCGCTTGCCTTTTTTGTAACGTACAGAGTCCTAAGGAAATTGCCTTTCTCATCTTCCAGCCACACTGCGAACTGGGGCTTATGGCTTGGCTGCCAGTTTTCTCCTGCTCCTACTGAAACAGTGATATTTTTTGCGTAAACTGCTGT